>JBJMTY010000152.1:0-3698 GCA_045811445.1 Allosphingosinicella sp.
CGGTGCCGCCGCGCGGCGAGCCGGGCATGGTCTCGGCCGCCGACCCGCGCGCGGCGGCGGCGGGCGTCGAGATATTGAAGAAAGGGGGTAGCGCCACCGACGCGGCGATCGCGACGATGCTGGCGCTCAACGTGGTCGAGCCGCAGAGCGCCGGGATCGGCGGCGGCGCCTTCATCGTCCGCCACGACGCGGCGGGCGGCGGCACGACCACCATCGACGGCCGCGAGGCGGCGCCAGGCGCCGCCGGGCCGCACTGGTTCTACCGGCCCGACGGCACGCCGCTGTCCCATGAGGACGCGGTGCCGGGCGGCCGCAGCGTCGGCGTGCCGGGGACGCTGCGGGCGATGGCGATGGCGCACAAGAGCGGCGGCCGGCTGCCCTGGGCGGCCTTGTTCGAGCCCGCCATTCGCCTCGCCCGCGACGGCTGGACGCTGAGTCCGCGCTTCGCGACGATGATGCGCGGCTATGCGGACTTCGTCGATGCCGGCGCGGCCAAGGTGTTTCTCGACGCGGCGCGCCGGCCGCTGCCGGCCGGGACGTTGGTGCGCAACCCGGCGCAGGCCGCCTTGTTCGAGCGGATCGCCTCGGCCGGGCCCGACGCTTTCTATGCGGGGCAGGGGCGGCGGATCGTCGCGACCGTCAACGAGGCGGCGCGCAACCCGTCGAGGATGACCGTCGGCGATCTCGCGCGCTACCGCGCCAAGCCGCGACCGCCGGTGTGCGGGGCCTATCGGGTCTGGCGCGTGTGCAGCATGGGCCCGCCTTCCTCGGGCGGCCTCGCCTTGCTCATCATCCTCAAGCAGCTCGAGCGGTTCGACATGGCCGCGCTCGGTCCGCGCTCGCCGCTCGCCTGGCACCTCTTCGCCGAATCGTCGCGCCTCGCTTATGCCGATCGCGACCTCTATGTCGGCGACCCCGATTACGTGCACGTGCCGGTCGCCGGCCTGCTCGATCCCGCCTACCTCGCCGCGCGCTCGGCACTCATCTCGCCCGACCGGGCGATGGCCCACGCCAGCGCCGGCATTCCCCGCGGCGCGCCGGCGCGGCTGCCGGTGCCGCCCGGCGAGCGCGCCGGCACCACCGACCTCGTCGCCGTCGACCGCGCCGGCAACGTCGTCGAGGTGACGACGACGATCGAAAGCCCGTTCGGCTCGGGCCTCTCCGTCGAGGGCACGATGCTCAACAACGAGCTGACCGATTTCGACATCGTGCCGGACAAGGAAGGCTGGCTCGCCGCCAACCGCGTCGAAGGCGGCAAGAGGCCGAGGAGCTCGATGGCGCCGACCATCGTCTACGGGCCGGACGGCAAGGTGCGGATCGCGCTCGGCGCGGCCGGCGGCTCGACGATCATCGCCCAGGTCGCCAAGGCCTTGGTCGCGGTGCTCGACTGGAAGATGAGCGCACAGGACGCGATCGCTTTGGGCCTCCTCTACGCGCCCGGCGACACCGTCTTCGCCGAGAAGGGCACGATCCAGGAGCAGATGGCGCCGGCGCTGCGCGCGCTCGGCCACGACGTGCGGGTCGCCCCGCTCGGCCTCAAGGCCAATGCGATCGAGCGGGTGAACGGCCGCTGGGTCGGGGCGGCGGATCCGCGCAGCGAAGGCGTCGGCATGAGCGAGACCGGCGAGGTCACCCGCATCGTCCGCGCCGGCGCCGGCGACCGGCCGCCCGAATGAGCGCGCGGACCGAGCCGGTGCGGGGGCTCGAGCCCTTCCCCAACCTCGTCACCATGTTCTTCGCGCGCGCCGCCGAGAAAGGCGACGCGCCCTTCCTGTGGGCGAAGCTGGACAAGGCCTGGCGGCCGATCAGCTGGCGCGAGGCGGCGGAGCGGGTCGCCTCGCTGGCGGCGGCGCTGAAGACACTGGGGCTGCGCCGCGGCGACATGGTGATGCTGGTCAGCGAGAACCGGCCCGAATGGTGCATCGCCGACCTCGCCATCATGGCCGCGGGCTGCGTCACCGTGCCGGCCTACACGACCAACACCGAGCGCGACCACCAGCATATCATCGACGACAGCGGCGCCCGCGCCGTCATCGTCTCGACCCAGAAACTGGCGAGGCCGCTGCTGCCGGCGGCGCAGCGCAGCTCGGGCTGCGAGCATGTCATCGCCATCGAGCCGCTGCCCGGCGGGCAGATGGGGAATGTCGAATATCACGACTGGGCGGCGCTGATCGCTTCCGAGCCGCCCGACGTGGCGGCCTGCGCCGCCGCTGCCGCCGCCGATTTCGGCCGCGGCGACCTCGCCTGCCTGATCTACACCTCGGGGACCGGCGGCGCGCCGCGCGGCGTCATGCTCCACCACGGCGCCATCCTCCACAATGTCGAGGGCTGCATCGAGGTCATCGCCGAGGATTTCGGCTGGGAGGACGAGGTGTTCCTCTCCTTCCTCCCCGCCAGCCACGCCTACGAGCATAGCGGCGGGCAATTCTTCCCGATCGGGCTCGGCGCCCAGATCTATTATGCGGAAGGGATCGAGAAGCTCGCCTCGAACATCGAGGAGACGCGGCCGACCATCATGGTCGTCGTGCCGCGCCTGTTCGAGGTGCTGCGCCAGCGCATCCTCAAGGAAGTCGAGAAGCAGGGCAAAGTCCCCGCCTATCTGATGAAACGCGCCCTCGCCATCGGCGCCAGACATTATGCCGGCGGCCTGCCTTTGTGGGACCGGCCGATGGACTTCCTGCTCGGCCGGACGCTGCGGCCCAAGATCGGCGCCAAGTTCGGCGGGCGGATCAAGGCGATGGTGTCGGGCGGCGCGCCGCTCAATCCCGACGTCGGCCTCTTCTTCCACTCGCTCGGCCTTACCTTCCTGCAAGGCTACGGCCAGACCGAGGCGGCGCCGGTGATCAGCTGCAACCGGCCCAGAGCGGGGATCAAGCTCGACACGGTCGGCCCGCCGCTCAAGAACACCGAGGTCAAGATCGCCGCGGACGGCGAGATATTGGTGCGCGGCGAGCTGGTGATGAAAGGCTATTGGCGCAATCCCGGCCTCACCGAGCGGACAGTGGTCGACGGCTGGCTGCATACCGGCGACGTCGGCCATATCGACGACAAGGGCCGCATCGTCATCACCGACCGCAAGAAGGACCTGATCGTCCTCGACAAGGGCGACAATGTCGCGCCGCAGCGGGTCGAGGGGATGCTGACCCTCCAGCCCGAAATCGCCCAGGCGATGGTCCATGGCGACCGGCGGCCCTATCTGGTCGGCCTGATCGTGCCCGAGGCGGACTGGTCGGCGGAATGGGCGAAGGCGAACGCCAAGCCCAAGGACCCGGCCTTCCTGCGCATGGACCCCGATTACCACAAGGCGCTCGCCGCCGCGGTCGACCGGGTCAACGCCCAGCTCTCGACGATCGAGAAGGTGCGCCGCTTCGTCCTCGCCGACGCGCCGTTCACGGTCGAGAACGAGCAGCTCACCCCGTCGGTGAAGATCCGCCGCCACGTCCTCAAGCAGGCCTATGGCGACCGGCTCGAGGCGCTGTACCGGAAGTGACGCCGGTTTCTACCGCGCCACGCGGCGGTAGGGCTGGAAATCGCCGAGGCCGCAGGAGCCGTAGGACATGCCGCTGACCGGATCGAACACGGTGGCGATGTCGCCGCGGCACAGGCGGGCCTGGCTGGTCCGGGTCTGGAGGGCGCGGCCGAGATTGAGGTCGGGGCAGCCGCCGGGCGCGTGGTTGACCCACAGACGCGCGCGGGTC
>JBJMTY010000153.1:0-8075 GCA_045811445.1 Allosphingosinicella sp.
CCAAGCTGAACCTCGAAGAGGGGACGATCCCGGCCGAAGTGCTCGACACGCTCTCGGTGACTCGCAAGGATTTCGAAGAAGCGCTGAAGCGAGTCCAGCCCTCGGCGATGCGCGAAGTGATGGTGCAGGCGCCGACAATCGGCTGGGACGATGTCGGCGGCGTCGATGCGGCGCGCGAGCGGCTGCAGGAAGGCGTCGAGCTGCCCCTGAAGCATCCCGACGCGTTCAAGCGGATGGGCATCCGCCCGGCCAAGGGCTTCCTGCTCTACGGCCCGCCCGGCACCGGCAAGACGCTGCTGGCGAAAGCGACGGCGCGCGAGGCCGAAGCCAATTTCATCGCCACCAAATCCTCGGACCTGCTCAGCAAATGGTATGGCGAGAGCGAGCAGCAGATCGCCCGCCTGTTCGCCCGCGCGCGCCAGGTCGCGCCGACCGTGATCTTCATCGACGAGCTCGATTCGCTGGTGCCGGCCCGCGGCGGCGGCCTCGGCGAGCCGCAGGTGACCGAGCGGGTGGTCAACACCATCCTCGCCGAGATGGACGGCCTCGAGGAGCTGGGCTCGGTGGTGGTGATCGGCGCCACCAACCGCCCCAACCTCGTCGATCCAGCCTTGCTCCGCCCCGGCCGCTTCGACGAGTTGATCTACGTGGCGGTCCCCGACGAGGAAGGGCGGCGCCACATCCTGGGCATCCACACGGTGAAGATGCCGCTCGCCGGCGACGTCGACCTCGACAACCTCGCCCGGCGCACGCCGCGCTTCACCGGCGCCGACTTGGAGGACCTCGTCCGCCGCGCCGGCCTGTTCGCCCTGCGCGGCTCGATGGAGGCGAGCCAAGTGACGATGGCCGACTTCGAAAAGGCTCTCGGCGAAACCCGCGCCTCGGTCACCGAGGAAGCGGAGCGCGAATATGAGCAGATGCAGTCCCGCCTGAAGCAGGACGCGATGAGCGCCGGCGGCATCGGCTTCGTCACCCCCGGCATGCTGACCCCGCGCGAGCCGAAGGGGTGACGGGCTCACTACCAAGGCCCCATGCTGTCACACTGGAAGCTTGATCAGTCACGGCGTCGGAAGGTGACCAGGCGACGGGCGGCGTCTGGTTCGGCCATGTAGCCGGCGTCCATCCAGCCTTTGGCCTGCGAATTGCCCGCATGGTTCGCCCACCATTCCCGATGCTCGGTCGCAGAGGGAGGCAACCCGCCCACGAGCGCGTCCACCTTCGCAAAGTTCAGAATTACGACGGCCTTTCCGCTGGCCTCGAGGTGCTGCCGCAGGGGCTGGTATTTGCGGCCCTTGTTCGACGTCGGCACCGCGGCCTTCTGCGGTTCTGGCTCCTCTTCCAACGCCCATAGCGGCGCCTCCAGCGCCTCGGCGAGACGCTGCCGGCTCGCTCTCGACCCATAACCGCCGCGCCGCTCGATGCGGCTGACCCACACCTGGCTGAGCCCGGCCTTGTCGGCCAGCGCCGCTTGGCTGAGCCCGCGGTAGCGCCGCCAGGCCGCGACGGGATGCATGTGCTCGTCGAGGATCATGTCCAGCACTTCGCCGGGCATGGTCCCTTCGCCTGCCTCGATCCGCGCCAGGATCTTCTGCGCTTCGGCGACATCTTCCGCGTCTTCGTCGAGCGACTTGAGGCGCGCATATTCGCTCGCCGGCAGGATCACCATCTCGGTGCCGTCCGGCGCTGAAAAGGTCTGCGGTTCGTAGCTCATAATTCCATCCTCACTCATAGGCCGATCCGCGCGGCGCCACTCTGATAACGTTCACGACGACCAGGTCCTCCGTGTAGATCACCCGCCAATCGCCGACGCGCAGCCTCATCAGTCCGCCTCCGCCCTTCAGGGCTTTGATATTGTTAGCCAGCGCCTCCGGATCGCTCGCCAGCAGCCGCACCTTGGATCGGATTCGCTTCGCCGTCGTCCGGTCGATGCGCCGGAGAATTTTCTGGGCGACCGCGCTATATTCGATCTGCCTGACCATAACAGCGATCTAGTACGATTTGTTATAGCCTGCAAGCCGGCACTTCAGCTCCTCACCCGCGCTCCCACCCAGGCCGCCAGCGCCAGCAGCACCGCGCCTATCGCGACGAATGGCAGCGGCTTCCACAGGCCGTAGAGCAGCACGCCCGCCGCCGGGGCGGCGACATAGGGGATGCCGTTGACGGCGCTGACCATGCCGGCGACGGCGTTCTGCTCCTCGATCGACACGGCCAGCGAGGCGCCGCTGGTGAAGCCGGGGCGGTAGAGGCCGAAGCCGGCCGAGGCGATCGCGAAGCCCAGGGTGAGGCCGTACATGCTCGCCGACAGGCCGGTGACGAGGGTGCCGGCGGCGGCCAGAGCGAGGCCCCACAGGACGAGCTGGCGCGGGGTCAGGCCGAGGAAGGGGATGAGGCCCCATTGCGCGAGCAGGGTCGCGCCGGCGCCGGCCATCAGCACGATGGCGATATGCTGCTGCGCCTCGGCGAGCGGGACGCCCGAGCGGTCGATGACCAGGAAGCCGATCACGCCGAGCAAGGCGGCATTGCCGTGGCCGCCGATCGCGCCGACGATCGTCCAGGGGAGGATGCGCGGGTCGCGCCAGCGCAGCCGCGCCTCGCCGCCGCCGCCACCGCTACCGTCCGAGGCGTGGACGATGAGGCCGCCCATCGAGGGATAATCGACCACCTCGCCCCGCGCCGCCTGCTTGGGCGTGTCGTCGGGCAGGCGGAGTAGAAGCGCGATCAGCACCAGGCCGCCGATCGCCGCGAAGACGAACAAGGGGCCGGCGAGGCCGAGCGGCTCGAAGATGAACAACGGCGCGATGGCGGGCCCGACGATGGTGCCGAGGCCGAACGACGACGCCAGAGCGGCGAGGTAGCGGGTGCGCTCCTCGCCGTCGGTGCGGGCGGCGATATAGGCCTGGACCGCCGACGGGCTCGCCGAGCCCCAGCCGCCGTAAATGGCACGCCCGAACAGGAAGATGGCGAAGACGGCGGTGGGCGCGATCAGGCCGTGCAGGCCGGCGGCGAGGATCGTCCCGCACACCAGCATCGAGACGATGAAGCCGTAGAGGCCGAGCCGCATCAGCGCCCGCCGCCCGCGCCGGTCCGCCCGCCGCGCCCAATGCGGCGCCACCGCCACCCAGACGATTGCCGAGAGGCTGAAGGCGACCGCCACCCACAAATCGGCGATCCTGAGCTCGCGCCCGATCGCCGGCATCAGCGACTGCATCGCCGTATTGCCCGACGCGGCGACCAGCATCACCGCGAACAGCAGAGCGAAACGCTCGCGCGGCAGAGCGGGTCGGGAAGCGGCCATGGCGCTTTTTGCGGGACAGATTTTATCGACGTCGCGCAAGAGGCTTATTGGCTCGGCCCGCCGCGCCGGCCTTGCCATCGCCGCGCCGATTTGCCAACGCAGCCGACTGACCCGACGTTTCCGCGAGACATGAGCATGACCTTCCCCGGCGAACAGGCACAAAGATCGCGCGCGTTCGCGCGTCGCGGCGGCGGCGGTCCGCTGTGGCATTTCCTGCGCGGGTTCCTGAAGCATCCGGTGATGGTCGGCTCGGTCATTCCTTCCTCGAAGGTGCTGATCGACAGGATGCTCTCCCCGGTCGACTGGGCGAATTGTAAATTGTTCGTCGAATACGGCCCCGGCGTCGGCACCTTCACCCAGGAAGTGCTGCGCCGCCTGCCCGCCGACGCGATCCTGCTGACCATCGACACCAATGCCGATTTCACCACCTATCTCGGCGGCAAGATCCGCGATTCGCGGCTGCGGGCGGTGACCGGCTCGGCCGCCGACGTGCGCCGCATCCTCGACGATTTCGGCCTCGACCAGGCCGATTACGTGCTGTCCGGCCTGCCTTTCTCGACCCTGCCGGCCGGCGTCGGCGATGCGATCGCCCAGGCCACCGGCGAAGTGCTGCGGCCGGGCGGCGCGTTCCTCGTCTATCAATTCTCGCCCAAGGTCCGGCAGTTCATCGCGCCGCATTTCCGGCGCATCGACCGCGGCTTCGAATGGATCAACATCCCGCCCGCGACCCTGTTCTGGGCCTGGAAGGACTGAGCCTTCGGCCTCAGCGTTCGGGGAGCGCGGCTTTCTCGAACCCGAAGTTCAGCCGCTTGGTGATCCGGTAGTCGGCGACCGCCACGACGAAATAGGCGATCGCCCATTTCATCCGGTTGATCCAGGTGCGCTGCTTGCGGTGGACCGCGATGGTGATCGGGTCGCTGTTGGCGATCTCGCCGTCGACGAAGCACCGCATCGCCGCCGCGAACTCGGTGTCGTCCACCCTCAGCATCATCTCCAGATTGAGGTACAGGCTGCGCATGTCGAGATTGGCCGAGCCGATATGGACGACGTCCTCGACGACGAACAATTTGGTGTGGAGCTTGGTCGCCGCATATTCGTACACCAGCACCCGGCGCTTCAGCAGCCACCAATAGAAGTTGCGCGCCGCGTCGACGGCGACGGCATGGTCGGACTTGGCGGCGGCGACCAGCCTCGCCTCGCCGCGCCGCGCGATGCGGGCGATCCGCACCAGCATGCCCGGGCTCGGCGCGAAGTAGGCGGCGATGATGTCTATCCGCATCGCGCGGCGCATGTCGCGGCGCATCGCCCGCGCCCACGGGCTGAGCCGGCGAGTCGGGCCGCCGAACAGCCAGTGCAGCTTGCCCTCGGTGACGCTGTGCTGCTGGAGCATCCGCCGCATGTCGCGGATCGAGGCGTCGGGCTTCGTCGCCCAGCCGAACAGGTCGTCGAAATATTTGACCAGGCAGGCGGTGCTGTCGCCCTCGACGCGCAGCCCGAGGTCGCGCCAGGCGCCGGCTTCGATCGTGCCGAAATAATCGTCGGAGACGTTGAAGCCGCCGATGATCACCTTGCGGCCGTCGGCCAGCGCCAATTTCTGGTGGTTGCGCAGCAGGTAGCGACGGCCGTAGCGCGGGCTGAACCGGCAGAAATGCACGCCGCTGTCGATCAGCGGCTGCCAGAACGGGCGGCTCGCGGTGGCGCCGAAGCCGTCGACGAGCAGCGAGACCTCCACCCCGCGCCCGGCCGCGGCGATCATCGCGTCGCGCACCCGGGTGCCGGCCGCGTCGTCGAGGAAGATGTAATAGAGGATGCGCAGGTCCCGCTCGGCGCCGTCGATCAGGGCGACGAGGGCGTCGAGCCGCTCCGGCCCGTCGGCGAGAAGGGTGAGGCGGTTGCCCGCCACCTCGACCGACACCGGCTCCGCCGGATTGCGCTCAGCTCCATCGGTCATCGCGGCGGCATGGCCGGGCCGGGAGGCGAGGGCAAGCCTCGAAACGTTGACAATCGCGCCCTTCGGCCATATCTCGCCGCCTTTCCCCCCCTTGGAAATTCCAGCGGAGCATCCGAAACAATGGCGCGCGTCACCGTCGAAGATTGCGTCGACAAGATCCCCAACCGCTTCGATCTCGTCCTGCTCGCCGCCCAGCGCGCGCGCCAGGTGTCGGGCGGCGCCGAGCTGACCATCGACCGCGACCGCGACAAGAATCCGGTGGTGGCGCTGCGCGAGATCGCCGAGGAGACGGTGAAGCCGCGGCTGCTCGAGGAATCGCTCGTTTCCAGCCTCCAGCGCGTCCAGGTCGACGACGACGAGGCGCCCGACGAGGTCGGCTCGCTCTCCGCCTCGGCCGAGGCGCTGCGCCTCACCGCCGCCGCTCCGCCGCGCAACAACAATGCCGGCGGCGACTACGAATAAGACCGGTTACGCGGTCTTCGAGACGGCTCTGGGCCGCTGCGCCATATTGTGGCGCGGCGGCCTTGTCGTAGGCGCCGCGCTTCCCGAAGTGGACGAGGCGGGGCTGCGCGCCAGCCTCGCCCGCCGCTTCCCCGCCGCCGAGCCCGCCGAGCCGCCGCCTGTCCCCGAGCAGGCGATCGCACTGATCGGCGCTCTGCTCGCCGGCGACGCGCCCGATTTGGGCGAGATCGACCTCGATTTGTCGGCCTGCTCCGAGTTCGAGCGCGCCGTCTATGCGGCGGCGCGGGCGATCCCCCGCGGCGAGACCCGCACCTATGGCGAGGTCGCGAACGCGCTCGGCCAGCCCGGCGCCGCGCAGGCGGTGGGCTTGGCTCTCGGCCGCAACCCGGTGCCGATCGTCGTTCCCTGCCACCGAATCCTCGCCTCGGGCGGCAAGACGGGCGGCTTCACGGCGCCCGGGGGCGTCGCGACCAAGTTCCGGATGCTGGCGATCGAAGGCGCGATCCGCCCCGGCGAGCCCGGGCTGTTCGACCGCCTGCCGCTGGCGGTGAAGCCGACCTAAGCCGCTTTTTCCTCGTCGACGCGGGCGACCTCGCTGCGGTCGATCCATTCCATGTCGCCGAGGGTGAGCGGCGCGCCGTTCTCGGCCCGGACCTGGATCGGCGCGATCGGCCGGCGGCTGCGACGGTCGACCAGCACCGGGTTCGACGGCACGCCCGATACCCAGCGCTCGCCCCATTGCCGCAGCGCCAGGAGGACGGGGAGGAGATCGCGGCCCTTGTCGGTCAGCCGATAGGCGACGCGGCGGCGGTCGGCCGGATCGGGGTCGCGCATCAGCAAGCCGTGCTCGACCAGCCGCCCGAGGCGGTTCGACAATATGTTGCGGGCGATGCCCAGCGTCTGCTGGAATTCCTCGAAATGGTGGAGGCCGTTGAAGGCGCCGCGCAGGATCAGGAACGACCAGCGCTCGCCGACCACCTCGAGCGCGGCCGAGATGCCGCACACCGAGACCACGTCCTTGAGATGCGCCGCCTTGATCATCCCCCTCAACCTACGCCTTTTTGCCGGCTTGTCACGGCGGGGTTGGCGGCTGCTAGGCGAAGGCGGGGCGGGACTTGAGCTGGGTGTAGGCTTCGATAACGGCTTGCAACGCCTTTTCGTGGCTGCGGTCGCCGCCATTATGGTCGGGGTGGTAGCGGCGCAGAAGGTCGGCGTAGCGCAGCCTCAGCGTGCGCCGGTCGGCGTCGGTGCCGAGGCCGAGGACCCGCAGCGACTTGCGATCCCCCTCGCTCAATTCCCGGCCGTCGCGGCGCGGCCCTTCCGCCGCGGCGCGGCGGAAGCGGGCGCCGATCGCGTCGAGCGGGTCGGCGAAATCGGCCCAGCGCGGCGGCCGGTCGGCGCCGCCGGACGCGAAGGCGCGGGTCTCCCGCTCCCAGCCGCCATAGGGCGTCTGCGCGGCGCTGATCTCCTCGGGGCTCATTCCCTGGAAATAATTGTAGCCGGCGTTGAACATGCGGACATGGTCGAGGCACAGCCAGCGCCAGTCGCCCGGTCCGTCGAAGCCGGGGCGGCGGCCCTCGTCGGGCGGCGCGCGGAACTCGCCGGGCTCGTCGCAGCCCGGAAACGCGCAATGCGACTCGGCTCGCTCGGCCCGCCCGTGGAACCGCGTCTGCCTCTTGCCCGAACTCGCCACGCCTGCCTTTCCCGGTCAAAGCCGCTATATAGGCCCGATGTCCGAGCCTTCCACCGGCCCCGTCGCGGCCGAGATCGAGAAACGCCTGCGCGCCGCGCTCGCTCCCCAGCGGCTCGAGATCGTCAACGACAGCGGCCGCCATCGCGGCCATGCCGGCGACGACGGCTCGGGCGAGAGCCATTTCACCGTCGAGATCGTGGCGGAGCTTTTTGCCGGCCTCAGCCGCCTGCAGCGCCAGCGCGCGGTCAACGCCGCGCTGGGCGACCTGCTGCGGGACCGCATCCACGCTTTGTCGATAAAAGCCCGCGCCCCCTCAGAATAGGTTAGGACGGCGCCGCTCCGCGCATGCTATATCCAATGCGGTCAAGCCCTTGCCTGGGAGGATCGCCATGAAGAGCCGTTTCTCGAAGATCGCGGGCGCCCTCACTCTTGCCATAGCCCTCGTCGCCGCCGCGCCGGCCGAAGCGCAGCGCGGCCATGGCGGCGGCGGCGGCGGCGGCGGTCGCGGCGGCGGCGGTTTCAGCCGCGGCGGATCGAGCAGCATGGGACGCGGCGGCGGCGGCTTTGGCGGCGGTAGCAGCCGCGGCGGTTTCGGTGGCGGCAGTGCCAGCCGGGGCGGCTACGGTGGCGGCAGCGCCAGCCGCGGCGGCAGCGGCTTCAGCCGGGGTGGCAGC
>JBJMTY010000154.1:0-2830 GCA_045811445.1 Allosphingosinicella sp.
CGCGCGCCGCCGCTTGTCGAGCAGCGCCATCAGCGCGCCCTGCCCGGCCAGCTCGAGCCGCTCGATGACGATCTGGTAGCGTGAGCGGCCGGGATAGGTGGTGAGCTTGCCGGTCGCGACCACCTCGATCCCGTCCTCGGGCCGGAACGGCAGGGCCGCGGCGCTCGCTTTCCACAGGACGCCGTCGAGCACCGCCTTGTCGTCCTTGAGGCAGAGATAGCAATGGCCGGAGGCGGCACGCTTCCAGCCCGATATCTCGCCGCGCACGCGCACATAGCCGAACGCGTCCTCGACCGTGCGCTTCAGGCGCAGCGCCAGCTCGGACACCGAGAAAGGCGCCGAATTGTCGCCCGGGGCCTCGCTTGCTAGGAGCCCGGTCTCGCCTGGAGGTGCGTCGTCCATGAATGTCCTGCTGCTGGGTTCGGGCGGCCGCGAGCATGCGCTCGCGTGGAAGATCGCGCAATCTCCGCTGCTTGACCGGCTCTACGCGGCGCCGGGCAATCCGGGGATCGCCGAGCATGCCGAAATAGTAAGCCTAAACCCCGCCGACCACCGCGCCGCGGTCGATTTCTGCCGGCGCCACGCGATCGGCCTGGTCGTGATCGGGCCGGAAGGCCCGCTGGTCGACGGCCTCGCCGACAATCTGCGGACGACGGGCGTCGCCGTGTTCGGGCCGAACCGGCTCGCCGCCCAGCTCGAAGGCTCGAAGGGCTATACCAAGGATCTGTGCGCCCGATACGCGATCCCCACCGCTCGCTATGCCAAGGCCAGCGACCGCCTCGCGGCGGAAGCCGCGCTGGCCGAGTTCCCGGCGCCGGTGGTGATCAAGGCGGACGGGCTCGCGGCCGGCAAGGGGGTTCTTGTCTGCGCCACCGACGAGGAAGCGGCGGCGGCGCTCGACATCATGTTCGACGGCGGCTTCGGCGAAGCGGGCTGCTCGGTCGTGATCGAGGAATATCTGGAGGGCGAGGAAGCGAGCTTCTTCGCCCTCACCGACGGCGAGACCATCCTCCCGTTCGGGACGGCGCAGGACCACAAAAGGGTCGGCGACGGCGATACCGGCCCCAATACTGGCGGCATGGGCGCCTACAGCCCCGCCTCGATCGTCAGGCCCGAGGTCGAGGCGCGGGTGATGGCGGAGATCGTCGAGCCGACGGTGCGGGCGATGGCGGAGCGCGGCGCGCCTTATTCGGGCATCCTCTACGCCGGCCTGATGCTGACCGAGGCGGGGCCCAAGCTGATCGAATATAATGTCCGCTTCGGCGATCCCGAATGCCAGGTGCTCGCAATGCGGCTCGAAAGCGACCTGCTGGCGCTGATGCTGGCGACCGCCGACGGCCGCCTCGCCGGGGCCGAGCCGCCGCGCTTCTCGGACCATGCGGCGCTGACCGTCGTGCTGGCGGCCAACGGCTATCCCGGCGCGCCGGAGAAAGGCGGGGAGATCCGGCTCGGCGCCGCGGGCGAGGCCAGGCTGTTCCACGCCGGGACGGCGCTGCGCGACGGGCGGCTCGTCGCCGACGGCGGCCGGGTGCTCGACGTCACCGCGCTCGGCGCCACCGTCGCCGAGGCGCGCGAGCGCGCCTACCGGGCCGTCGACGCTGTGGATTTCCCGACCGGCTTCTGCCGCCGCGACATCGGCCTGCGCGAGGCGGAGCGGGAGGGGTGAGGCTGGACAGCGGACCCGGCGGCCGCCAAGGCCGTTATGCGCGGGCGAGGAGGCTCTGGAGCATGCCGAGGCTTGGCAAGGTCGCGATCGGGCTCATCGCCGTGCTGCTGATGGGCTGGCTGTGGCATGGGCCGATGGGCCGCGGCGAGCTTTACGCCGAGCGGCTCGAGGCCGGCGCGCGCGCCGCGATCGCGCCGATCGGCCTCCCCGGCGTCGCCGTCCGCCTGCCGCGCGACCCGATCCGCCGCACCGCCATCCTCAGCGGCCCGGCCGACGACCTCCAGCGCGAGGGGCTCGGCAGCGAATACGGCCTCAACGATTATGTCCGCGAAGTGCCGGGCATCGCCGGGGTGCGGTGGGCAGACCGGCCGGGCGGGCCCGGCGGCCTGCCGCTCATCGCCGAGACCCTGCTCCAGCTCGCTTTGGGCTACGCGCTCGGCTTCGGCCTCGGCGCCCTCCTCTTCGGCCGCCCCAGGCGACGATCCTTCCTCGACTGACCCGGGAAACCCAGCATGACAGACCTTGCGCAATATAATGTCATCCTCATCGCGGCGGCGGTGCTCGTCGGCATCGTCGTCGCCTTCTGGCTGTTCCGCGGCGGCAAAAGCAGCGAGGCCGTGCCGCCTCCGGCGCAACAGGCGCGGCGCGACGGGCCGGAAGGCAATCGTTTCGCCGACGAATATTCGGCCGCGACCCGCGACGTCGCCGGCGAGATTCTCGGCGTCGACGCCCACGTCGCCCTGCCCGGACCGAACGGCCCGCCCGACCCGCTCCAGACCATGAAGGGGGTGGGGCCGAAGCTGGCCGCGCAGCTCAACCAGGCCGGCATCACCCGCTTCGACCAGCTCGCCGCCTTGAGCCCCAACGAGATTGCCTATCTCGACGCCCGCATGGGGGCATTCCAGGGCCGCATATCCCGCGACCGCCTGGTCGAGCAGGCCCATTACCTCGCCCGCGGCGACACGGACGGGTTCGAGGCGACCTTCGGCAGGCTGGGCGGAGCCTAGGAGGGGATTTACCCGCCTCGGCCGCGAGGGGATTGGGGACAGACGGTCAGACGCCCCTTCGCTTCCGCTTCACTTCGCTGGCGAGCAATTTGTCGATCTTGAAGCCGTCCATGTCGACGATCTCGAACTGCCAGCCGCCGAAGGCGAAGCGCTCGCC
>JBJMTY010000155.1:0-15461 GCA_045811445.1 Allosphingosinicella sp.
GGCGGGGCATCGGCTCTGTCAGCCCCTCCACCATGCTTCGCATGGTTCCCCTCCCCATCGGCTTCGCCGACAGGGAGGACTGGGTTACTTCACCCGCTCCACGCACAGCCGCGAGGCGAAGCGCCTGACGATCCGCACCTTCTCCGGCGCGATGCCGGCCTGCCGCAGATAACCCTCCCAATCCGCCTTGCGGAACGAGCGGGCGATCGACAGGCGGCCGTCCTCGCGGACGATGCGGTGGACCATCAGCAGCCGCGCCAGCAGCGGAAAGCCCCAATAGGAGAAGGTCAGGCGGTGGAGGTCGCAGATCAGCCAGCCCATCCGCGCCTCCCGCTCCATCGTGCGCAGGAACGTGAGGAGCTGGTCGTCGGTCATGTGGTGGGTGGTCTGGCTGGAGACGATGAAATCCCACGGCCCCGGCTGGTCGAGATAATCGCCGGCGCGATAGTCGATCTTCATCGAGGCCGGCGTCGCGTCGCGGGCGGCCTTGACGCTCTTCTCGTTCAGATCGACGCCGACCAGCTCCGCCTCGATCCCCCGCTTGCGCGCCCAGCGGGCGACCGCGCGCAGCACGTCGCCGTCGCCGAAGCCGACGTCGATCAGCCGGAACCTCTTCGCCTCGCCCACCGCGCGGTTGAGGAAGGCGAGGGTCGGCCAGGCGGTGAAGGTGAAGCGGTTGATCCGCGCGAGATCGTGGAGGACCTTTTCGTAGACGGCCGGATCGAGGTCCGGCGCGTCCATCTGCTCCTCTTCGCGGGAACGGACGTCGAGCTTGCTCATCGGGGCTCCCCGCGTTTAGGTTAAGCCATGCAATGCCTTCGGAATATCACGCGCGTCCTGCTCCCGCCACTCGCGCTGGCGCTCGCCGCTCCCGCCGCCGCCGCGCCGGCCTCGATCCAGGGCCTGTGGCTCAACGACGACCATAAGGGCCTGATCCAGATCGCGCCCTGCGGCGGCAAATTGTGCGGCACGATCGTCAAGGTGCTCGACCGCGCGCCCAATGCGCCCAAGACCGACATTCACAACCCCGATCCCGCGCTGCGCAACCGGCCGTTCACCGGCTTGCCCGTCCTCACCGGCTTCGAAGGCTCGGGCGGCTCGTGGAAGAACGGGCGCGCCTACGATCCCGAGAGCGGCAAGAGCTACCGCTCCTACCTAGAGCTGCAGCCCGACGGCTCGCTCAAGGTTTCCGGCTGCATCCTCTTCGTCTGCCAGTCCAAGCGCTGGACGCGGGCGCGCTAGACCGGGAAGCCGCGGCCCCCTAAGACGGAGACCTGTTTCGGGGGAGGCTTTATGGGCATGGTCGGGTGGATAATCGTCGCGCTCGTCGTCGTAGCGCTGCTGTGGCTGGTCGGGATGTACAACCGGCTGGTGAAGCTCAGGGCGCTGGTCAAGGAAGGGTTCAGCGGCATCACCGTGCAGCTGAGGCGGCGCGCCGATCTCGTCCCCAATCTGGTCAGCACCGTCCAGGGCTATGCCACCCATGAGCGCGAGGTGCTGACCGAAGTCACGGCGCGGCGCGGCGAGGCGGTGGGCGCGCGCGGCGTCGCCGAGACGGCGCAGGCCGACGCGGCGATGACCGGGCTGCTCGGCCGGCTGATGGCGGTGGCGGAAGCCTATCCCGACCTCAAGGCCGACGACAATTTCCGCCAGCTCCAGGACGAGCTCAGCGCCATCGAGGAGCAGCTCCAGGGCGCGCGGCGCTATTACAACGCGACGGTGCGCGACCTCAACACGAGCGTCCAATCCTTCCCCAACGTGATGATCGCGCGGCCGATGGGCTTCGCCGAAGCCGAATTCTACGAGGACAGCGACGCGTCGATCCAGTCGGCGCCGGTCGTCAAGTTCGGCTGAGCCGGTGTCGGGGACCGCAAGGCTGCCGGCGCTGCTGCTCGCCGCTTTCGCCTGGCTGCTGCTCGGCACCGTGGAGCCGACCGCGGCGCCCGGCGACGAGCGCATCCTCTCTTTTCTGAGCGACGTGCAGGTGGAGCGCGACACCTCGCTCGACGTCACCGAGACGATCCGCATCCGCGCCGCCGGCATCCGCTTCCGCCACGGCCTGCTGCGCGAATTCCCGACCCGCTACGAGAAGGAAGGGCGGCGGATCCGGGTGGGCTTCGACGTCGTCTCGGTCGAGCGCGACGGGGCGGCCGAGCCCTGGAAGACCGAATCGATGGACAATGGCGTCCGCGTCCGCATCGGATCGGCGTCGAGCGAGATCGCGCCCGGCGAGCATGTCTACACGATCCGCTACCGCACCACGCGCCAGCTCGGCTTCTTCCCCGATTATGACGAGCTCTACTGGAACGCGACCGGCACCGGCTGGGGCTTCCCCATCGATGTCGCCGAGGCGCGGGTGCGGCTGCCGCAGGCCGCGCCGTTCGGCCAGCGGTCCGTCTATACCGGGCCGGAGGGCGCGACCGACCATAATGCGGAAGTGGTCGACGAGCGGCCGGGCGACATATCGTTTCGCACCACCGCGCCGCTCGACGAGCATGAAGGCCTGACCATCGCCGTCGCCTTCCCCAACGGCGTGGTGGACGCGCCGAGGCCGCCGACCGCGCGCCGGCTCTGGCTCGCCGAGAAAGGGCCCTACGCGGCCGCGATCCTCGCGCTTCTCGCCCTCTTCTGGTTCTATTTCTACGCCTGGCGGAGGGCCGGGCGCGGCCCCGTGGCGGGGACGATCGTGCCGCTGTTCACGCCGCCCGAGGGCATGTCGGCGGCGGCTTTGCGCTACGTGCGGCGGATGGGCTACGACAACCGCGCCTTCGCCGCCGCGATCGTCGAGAGCGGCGTCCACGGCAAAATCCGCCTGGTCGAGGAGAAGCACGGCATCTTCTCCCGCAAGAAGACGCGGATCGACAAGACCGCCGAGCCCGACGGCATGGCCGCGCCCGAGCGGGCCATGCTGCGCTCGCTCTTCGCCTCGGGCGACAGCCTCGAGATGGAGCAGGAGAACCACCTCACCTTCGCCGCCGCGCAGACACGGCTGCGCGAAGGGCTGCAGGAGGCCTATCTCGACAAGACCTTCCACCTCAACAAGGGCTGGGCGTGGGCCGGCCTGGCGCTGCTGCTCGGCGCCCTCCTGTTCGTCACCCTCGCCGCGACGCTGACCGATCCGGAAGCCTCCCCACGCGCCTGGGGGGCGCCGGCGCTCGGTCTTGCGGCGGCGGTCGGTGCCGTTCTCCTGGGCATACGCTCGCGCATGGCGAAGCCCGGCGGCAGCTGGCTGCTCGCCCTCGCCGCGCTCGCCTCCACGGCCGGCGCCGCCTACATGTTCATGACCGCCTTCATCGTCGCGATCGACCAGGGCGGCATCCTCCCGATCCTCATCCCGCTCCTGTCGCTGCCCATCGTCCTCTCCGCGTTCAAAGGGATGGCGGCGCCGACGGCGGAGGGGCGGCGGGTGATGGACGAGATTGCCGGCTTCGAGAAATATCTCTCGGTGACCGAGGAGCATCGGCTCGAGACGCTCCACCCGCCCGAGAAGACGCCGGAGCTGTTCGAGCGCTATCTGCCCCACGCCATCGCGCTCGGCGTCGAGAATCGCTGGGCCGGGCGGTTCGAGAGCGTCCTCGCCGCGGCCGCCGCCGATCCGTCGCGGCAGAGCGGCATGGGCTGGTATGTCGGCAGCCGCAACGTGTGGGACGATCCCGGCCGCTTCGCCAGCACGGTCGGCAGCAGCCTCGCCAGCACCGTCGCGTCCGCCTCCACCGCGCCCGGATCGAGCAGCGGCTCGGGCGGCGGCGGCTCGTCGGGCGGCGGCGGCGGCGGCGGAGGGGGCGGCGGCTGGTAGCGCTTGCGCCGCCCCGCCGCGGCTGGGCATAGAGTCGGGAAAAAGAAGGGGAGCAGGATGAGCCTGGGAGCCGACCTCAAGGCGCTGACCAAGCCGCAGCGCAGCGCCATCTGGGCGAGCTATCTGGGCTGGACTCTCGACGCCTTCGACTTCTTCCTGATGGTGTTCATGCTCGCCGCCATCGCCAAGGAATTCGGCACCGACGTCAAGGCGGTCGCCCACGGCGTCTTCCTGACTCTCGCCGCCCGGCCGCTCGGCGCCTTCGTCTTCGGCCTCCTCGCCGATCGCTTCGGCCGGCGGCCGGTGCTGATGCTCGACATAATGCTCTTCTCGGCCTTCGAGTTCGCGTCCGCCTTCGCCCCCAGCCTCTACGGCCTCCTGATCCTGCGCTTCCTGTTCGGCGTGGCGATGGGCGGCGAGTGGGGGATCGGCTCCTCGCTGGCGATGGAGACGATTCCGCCCAAGCTGCGCGGCCCCGTCTCGGGCCTGCTCCAGAGCGGCTATCCCTCGGGCTATCTGCTCGCCAGCATCGTCTATTTCGCTCTGTTCGACACGATCGGCTGGCGGGGCATGTTCGTGGTCGGCGTCGCGCCGGCGCTCTTCGTCCTGTTCATCCGCCGCCACGTCGAGGAGAGCCCGGTCCACCAGGTGCACCGCGAGCGGCGGCCCGGCCGCGGCGTCGCCGAGCTGTTCCGCCCCCTCGGCGAGCTCGCCCGCAACTGGAAGGTCGCGCTCTACCTCGTCGTCCTGATGGCGGCGTTCAACTCGCTGAGCCACGGCACCCAGGATCTCTATCCGACCTTCCTCCAGAAGCAGCACGGCTTCGACACCCACATTACCGGCCTCCTCGCCATCGTCGGCAATCTGGGGGCGATCACCGGCGGGATCAGCTTCGGCATCCTTTCGGAACGGATCGGGCGGCGCCGCGCCATCCTGCTCGCCTCGATCCTGGTCCTGCCGGTCATCCCGCTCTGGGCCTGGTCGGCGACGCCGCTGCTGCTCGGGCTCGGCGCCTTCCTGATCCAGGTCGCCGTGCAGGGCGCCTGGGGCATCGTCCCCGTCCACTTGAACGAGTTGTCGCCCGGGCGGGCGCGGGGAACCTTTCCCGGCTTCGCCTATCAATTGGGCAATCTCGCCGCCTCCTGGAACGTGGTCCTGCAGACCTCGATCGCCGAGAGCCGCAACGACGATTACGGCCTCGCCTTGGCCTTGTTCGCGGGCGGCGCGGCTCTGGTCGTCGCGATCTGGACCTGGTTCGGGCCCGAGCGGCGGCACGTCGATTTCATCGAGGAGGCAAGACAGGCGTGAAGGCGACCATCTACCACAATCCCCTCTGCGGCACGTCGAGGAAGACGCTGGAGATCCTGCGCGAGAGCGGCGCCGACGTGACGGTGATCGAGTATCTGAAGCATTCGCCGAGCCGCGACGAGCTGAAGCGCCTCTACGCCGCCGCCGGCATCAGCCCGCGCGAAGGGCTGCGCGCGAAGGAGCAAGCCGCCTTACCGGTCCGCGAGGCCGACGACGAGGCGGTGCTCGATGCGATGGTCGAGAACCCGATTCTGATCGAGCGCCCGCTGGTCGAGACCGAGAAAGGCGTCCGCCTCTGCCGGCCGCAGGACCGGGTGCGGGAAATCCTCTAGTAGCGCTCCCGTCGCCGAAGCCGGTTGACGCCCTCCCCCCGGGAGGGACAAGCGGGGACATGGCCGCGATCGATCCGGACATGCTGCTGCGCGCTTATGCGATCGGCGTCTTCCCGATGTCCGACAGCCGCGACGCGCCCGAAGTCTTCTGGGTCGAGCCCCGGCGGCGCGCGGTCATCCCGATCGAAGGCTTCAGGCTGTCGCGCTCGCTGCGCCGGACCTTGCGCGCCGACTCTTTCACGGTCACCGCCGACCGCGCTTTCGAGGCGGTGATCCGCGCCTGCGCCGACCGCGAGGAGACCTGGATCAACAGCCAGATCGAGGAGAGCTTCATCACCCTCCATCGGCTTGGACACGCTCATTCGGTCGAATGCTGGCAGGACGACCGGCTGGTCGGCGGCCTCTACGGCGTCAGCCTCGGCGCGGCCTTCTTCGGGGAGAGCATGTTCTCGCGCCGCACCGATGCCTCGAAAGTCGCTTTGGCCTGGCTGGTCGCGCGGCTGAAGGTCGGGGGCTACCGCCTGCTCGACTGCCAGTTCATGACCGACCATCTGCGCAGCCTCGGCGCGGTCGAGATCCCGCAGGAGGATTATCTGGCGCTGTTGGCCTCGGCGGTCGGCGGCGCGGCGGGCGAAGCTGCCTCGGCCGCGGGCGCGGCGGACGCCGAGCGGGCGGGGCGGGCCGAGTTCGGCGCGCTCGACCGGTTGCTCGCTTCCGCGCCGGCCTTGACCGTCGACGGCCCGGCCTCGGGATGGGCCATCGCGCAGCTCTTGACCCAGACGTCGTAGACCGGATGCTCGACGACGTTGAGCGACGGCGTCTCCTTGTAGAGCCAGCCCGAGAAGCGGCGGCGGAAGTCGCCGTGGGTGTCGCGGATGAAGACGCGGACGAAGGCGCCGGTCAGCTTCTGGGCCTCCCAGGGCGCGGTGGTCTCGCAGGCGCGGAGCTGGACGATGACGTCGTTGACCCGCAGCGCCTGGCCCGGCTTCATCGTCAGGTCGCGTGACAGGCCGTTGCGCTTGTTGAGCAGACCGATCACCGCGACCCGGTCCTTCATCGGCGTCGTGCCCGCCGCTTCCGCCGAGACGGTCTGCGGCACGTCGACGATCGCCGTCTCGCTGCCTGACTGGTTGGCCTCGCCGCCCTTCTGGCACGCGGCGGTCGCCGCCAGCGCGGCGATGAGGAGCGGCGCCGCCCGCTTCATCCCTGGTCCGGGGTCCAGGCCTCGTAGTCGCCGCTGGCGGCGGCGCGCTGCCGCCCGCGCTCGATCGCTCCCGAGGGACGGTAAGCGAGCGGAGTGCCGGTGAGGTTGCCCGTCGGCTCCTTGAGGAATTTGGGTGCCGGCGGCAGCGCCGCGTCGGGCAGGCCGTCGAACTGGTGGTGGAGCCAGCCGTGCCAATCGGGCGGGATGCGGCTCGCGTCGTTGGGGCCGTTATAGGCGACGAAGCGGCGCCCGCCTTTCTTCGCCTCGTAATAGACGTTGCCGAGCGCGTCGGTGCCGACCTTGCGGCCGATCCGCTTCAGCTCGAGCGCGGTGCCGAGCGTCGCGCCGTCCCACCAGGTGAAGAGCTTGCCGAAGAAACCCATGCCCGCCGCCTAGCGCCGATGGCCGCGCGGGGAAAGAGGCTAGTGGCCCTCGAGCTCGACCGCGAGCGGCCCCTTGCGGCCTTCGGCGACGCGGGCGCGCAGCGGCTGGTCGGGGACGAGGTCGGCGAGGCCGCCGCGCCGCACCGTCTCCATGTGGATGAAGATGTCCTGGCCGTCGTCGGTCTCGCGGACGAGGAAGCCGTAACCCTTGAGCCGGTTGAACCATTTGACCCGCACCGGCTCGAAATCGCCGGCCTCGTCGATCAGCGCCGCGGGGTCGATACGCTCCCGCGCCGCGGCGGCGGGGGTGCGCGCCACGTCGGGCGCGACGGCGTGGCTGAGGTCGATCGACAGCACCTTGCGGGCCTGAAGGCCCCTCTCCTGCCGCGCGACCAGGCATTCGACCACCGCGCCTTCGGGCAGGCTGCGCCGGTCATGCTCCCTCAGCACGCTGAAATGGACGAGCACGTCGCCGGGCACGTCGCCGCTCACCAGGAAGCCGAAGCCGCGGGTCGCGTCGAACCATTTCATCGTGCCGGTGATGTGGAGGAGATCGCCTTCGCCGTCGCCGCTGCCGCCGCTCGCGGCTTCGGGCGCGGGTTCGCCGCCGCCCGTCGGCTCGTCGGCCAGAATCTCCCGGCGAGAGGTCATAAGCGACAGTCCGGTCCCACCACAAAGCGCAGGACTATCATGGACTTTGCCGGATTGTGAACAGTTTCGCGTCTTTTTATCGGAAGATCGGGTCCAACTTATCACAGATCAGGGTCGGGCACCTCGCCGGGCGAGGCGTCGAGCAGGCGCCGGACGAGGTCGAGCGGGTGGCCGGCGCGCAGCATCGCGGCGGCCGCCTTGCGACGCGCGTCCCGATCCTGAGGCGCCGCGGCATAGGGGCCGAGCCGCTTGCGCTCGGCGAACCGCAGGGCCGCCGCCCACGCCGCGTTGCGCGCTCCGGCCAGCGCCGCCTCCGCGTCGTCGCCGCCGATTCCGGCGGCGCGCAGCGCACCGGCGACCCGCCGCTCGCCATAGCCCCGCCGGGCGAGCGACGCCGCCCGCGAGGCCGCGAACGCGCCGTCATTGACGTAGCCGAGCTCGGCGAAGCGCTCCACGATCCGCGCCAGCGGCGGGTCTCCGGCCCCTCCCCACCCCCGCTCCTTGACCTTGCGGCCCAGATAGGCTTCCAGTTTCGCCCGCGTGGTCGCGTAGCGTCCGACATAGGACAAAGCGAGGCGCTCCAGCCCCTCGACATCGAGCGGCGGACGCTCCTTGCGCTTTCGTTCAGCTTCGCGGCGCCATGTTTGTGCCATAGTCGAACCCGATTATAGGAATGGCATTGCCCGGATTGGGACACAGCTTCCACCCATGCGCCCTTTTACGAAGCCGATGAGGATATAACAGCCAGTGCCGGAAACTCCCGTCGCGACCCCGACCCCGGACACGCTTTTGCGCCGCTTCGCCGACTTCGAGACCCTCGGGGAGGCGCTCGATTACGCCGCCCGGGGCGTGCGCGGCCTCAATTTCCACGATCCGCGCGGGCGCCTGACCCGCGCCTACACCTTCGCCGAGCTGCGCGAGGACGCGGTGCGCGCCGCCTGGCGGCTGATCGCGGAAGGGGTCTCCCCGAAGGACCGGGTGGCGATCATCGCCGAGACCGGGCCCGATTTCGCCGCTCTGTTCTTCGGCGCCATCTATGCCGGCGCCTGGCCGGTGCCGCTGCCTTTGCCGACCTCGTTCGGCGGCCGCGATTCCTATATCGACCAGCTTTCGGTGCAGCTGAAGAGCGCCGATCCCAGCCACCTCTTCTACCCGGCCGAGCTTGCCGGCATGGCCGCCGCCGCCGCCGAGGGGGCGGGCGTCAAGGGTCTCGACTGGGAGAGCTTCTGGACCCGCGAGGCGCCCGAAGCCGCCTTGCCCGAGGCCGACCCCGACGAGATCGCCTACCTCCAATATTCGAGCGGCTCGACGCGCTTCCCGCACGGCGTCGCCGTCACCCATCGCGGCCTGCTCAACAACCTCGCCGCCCACAGCCACGGCATGCACGTCTGCGATACCGATCGCTGCGTCTCCTGGCTGCCCTGGTACCACGACATGGGCCTGGTCGGCTGCCTGCTCTCGCCGGTCGCCAACCAGGTCTCGACCGATTATCTCAAGACCGAGGATTTCGCCCGCCGCCCGCTCGCCTGGCTCGACCTCATCAGCCGCAACCCCGGCACGTCGATGAGCTATTCGCCGACCTTCGGCTACGACATCTGCGCCCGCCGCGTGTCCAGCCAGACCAACGTCGCCGAACGCTTCGATCTGTCGCGCTGGCGCGTGGCGGGCAACGGCGCCGACATGATCCGTCCCGACGTCATGCAGGCCTTCGTCGACGCTTTCGCCGACGCCGGCTTCAAGGCGCGCAGCTTCCTCCCCTCCTACGGCCTCGCCGAAGCGACCCTCGCCGTCTCGATCATGCCGCCGGGCGAAGGCATCGTGTGCGAGCTGGTCGAGGAGACGACTTTGGCCGGCGACGGCAAGGTGTGCCGCGACCGGCCGCAGCGCTACCGGGCGATCGTCAATTGCGGCAAGCCCGCGCGCGGGATGGAGGTCGCCATCCGCGACGAGGACGGCGGCACATTGGGCGAGCGCGAGATCGGCAAGGTGTTCTGCCGCGGCACGTCGGTGATGGTCGCCTATTTCCGCGACGAGGAGGCGACCCGGGCCTGCCTCGGCGAGGACGGATGGCTCGACACCGGCGACATGGGCTATTTGTCGGGCGGCTATCTCTACATCGTCGGCCGCGCCAAGGACATGATCATCATCAACGGCAAGAACCACTGGCCCCAGGACATCGAATGGGCGGTGGAGCAATTGCCGGGCTTCAAGGCGGGCGACATCGCCGCTTTCTCGATCACCACGCCGGGCGGCGAGGAGACGCCGGCCGTGCTCGTCCAGTGCCGCACCTCCGACGATGCCGAGCGCGCGCGCCTCCGCGACGACATACGCGAGCGGGTGCGGGCGATCACCGGCATGAACTGCGTCGTCGAACTGGTGCCGCCGCGCACCCTGCCGCGCACCAGCTCGGGCAAGCTCTCCCGCGCCAAGGCACGCAGCCTCTACCTCACCGGCGAGATCCAGCCCTACGACATCGCCGCCTGAGCGCGGCGCGCAGCCAGCCGGCGCCGGCGCGAACCGAGCCGGCCCTGTCCCGTGGCCGCCCGCCAGCCCGCCAGCCTCCCTCGGCCACCCGCCCGCGCGGACGGGGGAGGAGGTTCGTGTCTTCACATGTCAAAGAGCCGACTCGAGTCTGGGAACACTAGCAGAACGATTCGCGCATGTCAAGAACGCACACGGAACAGCGCGGCGCACCAAGAGCCGAACGAAGAGCGTGGCTATCGAAGGGAGGCTCGCGCCTCAGGTGGTCGGGCGGACGACTTCCAGGCGCACGTCGGCGCTGCCGCTTGCGACCATGCCGATCTCGCGGGCGGCGGCGAGCGAGACGTCGAGCAGGCGGCCGCGGATGAACGGCCCGCGGTCGTTGACGCGGACGATCACCGAGCGGCCGTTGGCGAGATTGGTGACCCTGAGCTTGGTGCCGAGCGGCAGCGTGCGGTGGGCGGCGGTGAGCGCGGCGGCGTGGAAGCGCTCGCCGCTGGCGGTGCGATTGCCTTCGAGCTCGCGGCCGTAATAGCTCGCCCGGCCGGTGCCGATCTCGTCGAAGGCCTGCTGGACGGCTTCGAGCTTGGTCTCGATCGTGGCGGGGGTCGCGTCGGTCGCGGCCGCGCTGTCCGAAACGGCGGCGTCGTCGGTCACCGAGGCGACCGCCGCCTCGAGGCTCTGCAGCCGCGGCGCGGGCGCCTCGACCGCCTGGGCCGGTGCCGAAACGACGAGCGCGGCGACGCCAAGAAAGAGAGCGCGCGACAGGCCGGTGCGGCGCAGGCTGCTGGTCATTTCTCGAAAAGCCCCTCGGAAGTTCGTTCCGGGGCCGGGGCTAACCGCCTCTAACCATGGAGTCTCGCCCGTTACGGCGACGTGAGCCGCGCTCGGGACGAGTCGAACCGGGCGATGGAACTTCCCGGCGCGGCTCGACAAGCCGAATCCGGCCTGCCACCCTTGGCGCGATGCGTGAAAAAGAGCTTCGTCTCGCCCTCGTCTGCTACGGCGGGATCAGCCTCGCCGTCTACATGCACGGCATCACCAAGGAAGTCTGGCACCTCGCCCGGGCGAGCCGCGCCTTCCATGCCGGCGAGGCGGAAAATGGCAGCAGCGAAAACACTTACCGGCGGCTGCTGGAGGCGATCGCGACCGATGGCGCGACCGAGCTGAGGATTCTCGTCGACATCCTGACAGGGGCGAGCGCGGGCGGCATCAACGCCGTGTTCCTCGCCGAGGCGATCGCCGCCGGCCGTTCGCTCGACCCGCTCACCGACCTCTGGCTCGAGACCGCCGACGTCGACCGGCTGCTCGACCCGGACGTGAGCAAGCTCACCCGATTCGCCAAGGGCGCCGCGGTGCCCTTCGCCTGGGCGCTGTCGCGGGGGCGGGGCGCCACGGTCGACCAGACGGTCGAGCCCGGCCATCGCGAGGAGATACGCGCCAAGCTCGCCAATTTCGTCCGCGCGCGCTGGTTCGCGCCGCCGTTCAGCGGCCCCGGCTTCACCCGTTTGCTGCTCGGCGCGTTCGACGCGATGGCGGCGGCGCCGCCGGGCCCTCCGCTCCTGCCCGGCTACCAGCCGCTCGACCTGTTCGTCACGGTCACCGATTTCCACGGCCATCCCGAAGCGCTGCGGCTGCACTCCCCGGCCGCCGCCGAGGAGCGGGAGCATCGCGTCATCCTCTCCTTCCGCAAGGAAGCGGGCGAGACGTGCCGGCTCGCCGACATTGCCGACTTGGTCTTCGCGGCGCGGGCGACGGCGAGCTTTCCCGGCGCCTTCCCGCCTTTCCGGGTCGGCGAGCTCGACGCGGTGCTGGCGGAGCGCGGCGAGGCCTGGCCCGGCCGCGACGCCTTTCTCGCCCGCGCCTTGCCGCGCCACGCCGCGGCCGGCGACATCGGCAGCGCCGTGCTGATCGACGGGTCGGTGCTTGCCAACGCCCCGTTCCGCCCGGCCATCGGCGCGCTGCGCAGCCGCCCCGCGCGGCGCGAGGTCGACCGCCGCTTCGTCTACATCGATCCCAAGCCCGGCCGGCGCTCGGTCCGCCTCGGCGGCGACAATGACGAGCCGCCCGGCTTCTTCGCGACCCTGTTCGGCGCCCTCTCGGACATTCCGCGCGAGCAGCCGATCCGCGACAATCTGGAAGCGATCGAAGGCCGCTCGGCGCGGATCCGGCGGCTGCAGCGGATCGTCGAGGCGATGCGGCCCGAAGTGGAGGCGGCGATCGACCGCAGCTTCGGCTCGACCCTGTTCCTGCTCCGCCCGACCCCGGCGCGGCTGGCGGCGTGGCGCGCCAAGGCGCAGATGCTGGCGGCGAAGGGCGCCGGCTTCGCCTATGCCGCCTACGGTCAGCTCAAGCTTTCCGAGGTCGCCGAGCAGGTCGCCGAGGCGCTTTGCCCCGAAGCGACGGGCCGCGAGCGGCACGAGGCGGTGCGCGCGGCGGTGTGGGCCGAAGTGCGCCGGCTCGGCCTGCCCGAGCCCGACAGCTTCGCGGGCGGCGCGGCTGCGCCCGACCTCATCCTCTTCCTGCGCAATTTCGATCTGGCCTTCCGGGTGCGGCGGCTGCGCTTCCTCGCCCGCCACGTCGCCAAGATGGAAGCGGCGCCCGACGCGCCGCGCGAGACGCTGAAAAGGGCCCGCGAGGCGGTGTACGATCTGCTCGAACGCTACGAAGGCGCCGCGCCGCCTCCCGATGCCGCCGCCGCGACCGACGCCGCCGCCGCGATGGCGAGGCTCGCCGCCGCCTGGGGCCTCAAGGCCAGCGACGACGAAGCCGATCGCCGCCTCACCGAGGTGATGTCCCAGTTCCCCAAGCCCGACCGCCGGTCCTTCATCCTCGCTTACCTCGGCTTCCCCTTCTACGACATCGCCACCTTGCCTCTGCTCCAGGGCGAAGGGCTCGACGAGTTCGACCCGATCAAGGTCGACCGCATCTCGCCCGAGGACGCGACGGCGATCCGCCGGGGCGGCGCCGACGCGACGCTGAAGGGCGTGCAGTTCAACAGCTTCGGCGCCTTCTTCAGCCGCGCCTATCGCGAGAACGACTATCTGTGGGGCCGGCTGCACGGCGCCGACCGGCTGATCGACATCGTCGTTTCCGCGCTTCCCGAAGGCGAGGCGCTGCCGGCGGGCCTCGCCGAACGGCTCAAGCGCGAGGCGTTCCGCGCCATCCTTGCCGAGGAGCGGCCGCGCCTCGCCGCGATCCCCGCCTTGTTCGACGCGCTGGAGCGCGAGATCGACCCGGAGGGATAGTCCCGGTTGCGCGCCCCGCCGCGCGGCCATAAGCAGAAAGGCGACGCTCCTGGAAAGGCGGCAGGGATGCAGTTTCTGAAGACTTTGTTCTGGGTCGTGCTGACCGTCATCCTGGTCCTGTTCGCCAAGGCGAACTGGATCGCGGTGCCGCTTCGCCTGTGGGGCGGGCTCGAGGCGGACGTGAAGCTTCCCATGCTCATCCTCTTCGCCTTTCTCGTCGGCCTGCTTCCCACCTTGCTCATCTATCGCGCGCGGCTCTGGTCGCTGCGCCGCCGCTTCGAGCCGTCCGAGCGCGCCGTGCCCGCCCCGCCCGCCGCCGCGCCGGGCGTGACCGTCAGCAACGTCGCCGGCGGCGGCGACCGGGTCGCGACCGACAGCAAGGCCTGGCCCGCTCCATGACCAGCCCGATCTACGTCGCGATCGACACGCCCGATCTCGAGCGGGCCAAGGCGATGGCGGCGCGGGTCAGGCGCCATGTCGGCGGGCTGAAGCTCGGCCTCGAATTCTTCTGCGCCAACGGGCGGCAGGGCGTGCGCGACATGGCGGAGCTCGGCCTTCCCATCTTTCTCGACCTCAAGCTCCACGACATACCCAATACGGTCGGCAAGGCCATCCAGGCGCTGCGCGGGCTCGAGCCCGCCATCCTCACCGTCCACGCCGCCGGCGGCCGGGCGATGCTGGAGGACGCCAAGGCGGCCGCGCCGCGCGGCACCAAGGTGGTCGCGGTCACCGTCCTCACCAGCCTCGACGAGGACGATCTCGCCGCGACCGGCATCGGCGGCTCGCCGCACGACCAGGTCGGGCGCCTGGCCACCCTCGCTCGCGAGGCGGGGCTCGACGGCATGGTCTGCTCGGGCAGCGAAGTGGCGGCGGCGCGGCGCCTGTGGCCCGGCGGCTATTTCGTCGTCCCCGGCGTTCGGCCGGCCGGCGGCGCCGCGGCCGACCAGAAAAGGGTGATGACGCCGCGCAAGGCGCTCGACGCCGGCGCCTCGATCCTCGTCATCGGGCGCCCGATCACCGACGCGGCCGATCCCGACCAGGCCGCCCGGGAGATAGAAGCGACGCTGTAGCCGGCCTTTCCGCGGCATGGCGAGACGGGAGGCAAAAGGTTGCCCTCGCCCACGCCCCGTCCTATCCGCCTCGCCCAAGGAGACCCCCATGAGCTGGCTCACCCGAGTCCGGAACAGCATCCCCTTCCTCCCCAAGCGCGAGGGGCCGGACAATCTCTGGCACAAATGCCGCCAGTGCAGCGCAATGATCTTCACCCGCGAATGGGAGGAGAATCTCTTCGTCTGCCCGCGCTGCGACCATCACGACCGGATCGGCCCGCGCCCGCGCTTCGCCCAGATCCTCGACGCCGGCTACACCATCCTGCCGCCACCGCAGGTCAGGGAGGATCCGCTCAAGTTCCGCGATTCGAAGCGTTATGCCGACCGGCTGAAGCAGGCGCGGGCGACGACCGGCGAGAGCGACGCGCTGATGAACGCGCGCGGCACGATCGAGGGGCGCCGCATCGTCGTCGGCGTGCAGGATTTCGCCTTCATGGGCGGCTCGATGGGCATGGCGGTGGGCGCCGCCTTCGTCGACGGCGCGCGCGCCGCGATCGCCGACCGCGCACCCTACGTGATCTTCACCGCGGCGGGCGGCGCGCGCATGCAGGAAGGCATACTCTCGCTCATGCAGATGCCGCGCACCACCGTCGCCGTCGCGGAGCTGAAGGAAGCGGGCCTGCCCTACATCGTAATCCTCACCGATCCGACGACGGGCGGCGTCACCGCGTCCTACGCCATGCTCGGCGACGTCCAGATCGCAGAGCCCGGGGCCCTGATCGGCTTCGCCGGCGCACGAGTGATCGAATCGACCATCCGCGAGAAGCTGCCCGAAGGCTTCCAGCGCGCCGAATATCTCCTCGCCCACGGCATGATCGACATGGTCGTGCACCGCAAGGCGCTGCGCGAGCGGCTGGCGCAGGTGGTCTTCTATCTGGCCCCGGAAGAGAAAGAGGCGGCGTGAGGCCCCAATCCTCCCTGTGCGCGAAGCGCATGGGGAGGGGGACCA
>JBJMTY010000156.1:0-3342 GCA_045811445.1 Allosphingosinicella sp.
CTATAGCGGTCGCCGAATGGAAGCAGAGGAAGCCCTGCGCTTCGGGCTGGTCAACCGCATCGCCCCCGACCGCGATGGCGCGATCGAGACCGGACTGACGCTGGCGCGTGCGATCGCCGCCAAGTCGCCGCTCGCCGTCGCCGGCGCCAAATTGAGCCTCAACTACAGCCGCGGCCGCACCGTCGAGGAGGGGCTTCGCCACGTCGCGATGTGGAACGCCGGCGCCCTCGTCAGCGCCGACTTGGCGGCGGCCGTCAAGGCCCGGCTCGACGGAACGGCACCCGAATTTCCCGACCTCGATCCTTGATCAGGAGGCCCGCCGGCACCGCAAGCGCTTGAAACCTGCGGCCCGCCCTGCTATCGGCCCCGGCGCGACGACGCGGGCTTGGCCTCGCGGCGATCCCGATTTTATGGTACAAACGAGCTTTGGCAGGTGGCGCTGGATCGGCCGCCGCCTCCTCTTTCGAACGGAGTGTGACGGGACTTTATGCAGATCATCGTTCGCGACAACAATGTCGACCAGGCGCTGCGGGCGCTCAAGAAGAAGCTGCAGCGTGAAGGCGTCTATCGCGAGATGAAGCTGCGCCGGCACTATGAGAAGCCGTCCGAGAAGCGCGCCCGCGAGCGCGCCGCGGCGATCCGCCGGGCCCGCAAGCTCGAGCGCAAGCGCGCGGAGCGCGACGGGGTCAAGTAAGGCGCAGGCTGCGCCGTCCGGCCGGTGCCGGGCGCGTCGCGCGGCTTGCTTCCTGACCGGGCGGCGATAAGAATCGCCGCCCTTCCTTTATCCGCCCCAGCCCGATCGGGAGAGCCCCATGTCCGTCACCGCCGTCCCGCTCCGCCCGATCAAGAAGGGCTCGGTGCTGAAGCTGTGGCTCGGGCTCGCCCTCCTCGTCCTCATCGCCGCGGCGGTGGCGTGGAAGGGGACCGAGGCGCACATCTACCAGACGACCGCTTCGGGGCTCCAGTTCCGCGCGCTGAAGGAAGGCGTCGGCCGCACCCGACGGCGAGCGACGTCACCCTCATCCAATATACCGGCCGCCTGCCGGACGGCACGGTGTTCGATTCGAACATGGGCGGCCAGCCGCTGCCGATGTCGGCCTCCGACGGCGCGGCGATCAAGGGCTTCACCGAAGGGCTGCGGATGATGCGCAAGGGCGGCACCTATCGCCTTCGCATCCCGCCCCAGCTCGCGTACGGCCCGACCGGCCATCCCCCGGCCATCCCGCCCAATTCGACGCTCGAGTTCGACGTGAAATTGCTCGAGTTCATGCCCGAGGCCGTGGTCCGCCAGATGATGCAGCAGCAGATGATGCAGCAGCAATTGCAGGGCGCGCAGGGCGCTCCCGGCGGCGCGCCGCCGCAGGAGATGCCGACCCGCTAGGCGGGAACGGTCTTCTTCTTTTCCTCGGCCGAATGGGCTTCGAGCGCGACCTTGATCATCGCCACGATCGGGTCGGCCAGCATCAGCCCCATGATCCCGAACAGCGCGCCCAACAGGAGCTGGGCGCCGAGCACCAGCGCCGGCGCGAGGTCGACGGTGCGCCGGGCGACGTAGGGGACGATCAGATAGCCGTCGACGTTCTGGACGACGAAATAGACCCCGATCGCCCACAGGCCGGCATGGGTGCTGACGCTGAACCCGGCCAGCACGATCAGCACGCCCGACGTGATCGCGCCGATATTGGGAATGAAGGCGAGCAGGCCGGTGATGATGCCGAGCAGGGCCGCCATCGGCACGCCGCCGATCATCAGCAGCACCCACGTGCCGACGCCTTCCACCGCCATCCCGAGCATCCGCCCGGCCATCAGGCGGCGCAGGGTGAAGCCCATCCGCGCGGCGGTGCGATAGAAGCCCTCGCGCGAATCCATCGGCAGCATCCAGGCGACGCCGCGCTGGTAGAGCCTGGGTTCGGTCGCGAAGAAGATGCCGATGACCAGGATCATGACGATCGAGGTAATCGCGCCGACCGCGGTCGATACGGCCGAGCCGAGGCGCCCCAGCGTGCCCATCAACTGGCCCGAGAACTGGTCGAGCTGAACGCCGCCCTGTACCAGGCCGACCGCGTTGGCCCAGGCGAGGATGCGGTTGGCCTGGGCGGTGACGGCGACGCGCAGCGTCTCCGCCTGGCCGACCAGGGTCGCGCCGGCATAATAGAAGGTCCAGACGACGAAGCCGATCGCCATCAGGGTGATGAGCGCGAGCCTGAAGCCGCGGCGGATGGGCAGGATGCGGCCGAGCAGGCGCGTGCCGCCGTCGAGCGCCGAGGCCAGGACGATGCCCGCGAAGATCAGCAGCAAGGGCTGGGCGAGGACGATGATGCCGGCGATCGCGAGCGCCATGCCGCACCAGATGGCGGCGCGCTTCAATTCCTCGCGGACGAAGGGGTCGCGAACCTCGGTCGGCCCGATCTGCTCGACATGCGGCGCGCTGGCGACGGGGTCGTGCTCGCTCACTTGGCGGGCCGCTCCGCCGGCCGCAGCGAGGTTCCCGCCCGGCCGCCGCGCAGCGCGCTGAACCAGCTGATCGGGTTGGTCCAGGTCGACGAGCCGTCGTAGGAGAAGGTGATGAACTCGGCGCGGCCGCCGATATTCTCCCACGGCACCGGCCCGTTGAGGCCGCCGCCCGCCGAATCGACGCGGCTGTCGGCGGAATTGTCGCGATTGTCGCCCATCAGGAAGACGTGGTTGGCGGGCACGGTGACCGGCCCGTAATTGTCCTCCGTCGACGGCGCCTCGTCGATCGTGTCGTAGGAACGCCCGTCGGGCAGCGTCTCGCGATAGACCTGGAGGCGGCAATAGCTCTTGCTGTCCGGCCCCTGCGCGCGGTGGTCGCCGTAATTGTCGATGCAGGGCACATTGTCGTCGACCGGGATCATCGTGTCGGGGCGCCGCTCTCGCGGGACGGGGACGTTGTTGAGGAAAAGCTGGCCGTTGACCATCTTCACCGTGTCGCCGGGCAGGCCGATCACCCGCTTGATATAGTCGGACGTCTCGCCGGGCGGGGTGAGGATGACGATGTCGCCCCGCCGGGGCATCCGCCCGAACAGGCGGCCGGAGACGCGCGGGAAGACGTGGAAGCTGGGGCTCACCCACGACCAGCCGTAGGGATATTTGGTCACCACCAGCCGATCGCCCTTGATCAGCCCGGGCATCATCGATTCCGACGGGATGTAGAACGGCTTGGCGACGAAGCTGTGGAAGGCGAGGACGGCAAGCAGGACCCACAACAGGCCACGGATCTCCCGCCATAAAGCGGAGCCCTTGTCTTGCTTCTCCTTTGCGGGAAGCGGCTGGTCGGCAGTTGGCTCGGGGACGGTTTCGGACAACAATTACGGCTCCAGC
>JBJMTY010000157.1:0-7508 GCA_045811445.1 Allosphingosinicella sp.
CCCTCCCCATCGCCTGCGGCGACAAGGAGGACTGTCTACTCACCGTCATTCCGGCGACGGCCGGAATCCACGAACACCGCCGTACCCAGCCTCACACCGCGGTGTTCATGGATGCCGGATCAAGGCCGGCATGACGACGATAAGACGACCCGGCTCTTCCCCGCCCCTACGCGCCCGCCCCTCCATAGAGCGCCGCTTCCGCCGCGCGGCGCCGGGTGAGGCCGGCCAGCACCTTCTTATTGGCCTTGTTCCACTTGGCGAACTCGATCGCCGCGCCGGCGAAGTCGCCCGCTTTGTGCTTCCTGAGCAAGGTGCTGGAACGGAAATTGGCGAGGCCGACATTGTAGGCGAAGCAGACCATGGCGTCGAACTGCGCCTGGCTCGTCCTCGCGTCGGCGAGCGCGCTCGCCACGCCGCGGGCGAACTCGGCGACATGGTCCTTGAACCGCGCGTCGCATTGCGCCTGCGTCCAGACCGTGCCGGGCCTGATGTCGGCGCCGGTGCTGCCCCAGCCGATCGTCCACGGATCGGCGCCCGTGCCGGGGTCGGGATAGGCCTCGAAGCTCCCGTCCGGCCTTTTCTTCTCGCAACCCTCGAACGTCTTGATGAGATGCGTGCAATTGTCGCTCGGATTCATATCCCCACTCCCTCGCGCCGACACCCTGAGTCGGCGCCGCGATTATGCGCCTCGCGCGCCGCTGCTCCAAACCGGTGTGGAAACCCATCGCCGCCGCTGCCGTTATCGTCTCGAAACGAAGGAGCCTTCGCCATGCCCGTCTCCACCACCTCGATCGTCGAGCGCATCGCCCGGGTCATCGCCGGCCGCACCGTCTCGATCAACGCCGAGGGCGACGACCCCTCGGCGGGCGACCGCGTCGACGCCTGCTGGCGCGATTACCAGGAGGACGCCCGCTCGATCCTGCGCACCCTGCGCGAACCCGACCCGGCCATGGCCGAAGCGGGCGACGTCGACACTTGGGAAAGGATGGTGACGGCCGCCTTGGCGCGCGAAGAAGCCTAGCCTCTCGCCTTGCCGAGCACGCCCATCGCGGCGGTCACCATCGCCTCCGACGCGGTCTCGATCACCGCCTCGGCGTCGGGCGCCCAGAGCGGACTGTGCAGCGAGGGCAGCTTCGAGGTGTCGCCGCCGGCCGCCTCCCATTTGTCCTGGGGCACGCCGCCGACCCAGAAGATCAGGCTCTCGATCCTGGGGTCGGCGATCCGGTAGCGGCTGAAATCCTCGCCGGCCATGCTCGCCGCGATCTTGCGCACCCGCGCCTCGCCGAAGCGCCGGGTGAACGCGGCGATCGTCGCATCGGTCAGCGCCGCGCTGTTGAAGGTGGCGGGGGTGAAGACGTTCTCGACGTTGAGCCGGAACAGCGGCATCCGGTCGTCGGGCACGCCGGCGGCGATCGCCTCGCCTTTGGCGATGCGGGCGATGCCGTCGAGCAGCAGCTTGCGGGTCTGGTCGGTATAGCTCCTCACCGTCAGCAGCAGCTTCGCCTCGTCGGGGATGATGTTGTGCTTGGCGCCGGCGTGGAAGCTGCCCACCGTCACCACGCCCGGCGTCTGCGGATCGTTCTCGCGCGAGACCAGGGTCTGGAGCGCGACGACGATCCGGCTGGCCAGCACGATCGGGTCCTTGGTCGCCTGCGGGTAAGCGCCGTGGCCGCCGAGCCCGCGCACCGTCAGATCGACGCTGTCGACGTTGGCGAGCGCATAGCCCGGCGTCCAGCCGATCGTGCCGGCGGGCAGCGAGGCGCTGTCGTGGAAGGCGATGGCGTGGGTGGGATGGGGGAAGCGCGCATAGAGCCCGTCGTCGAGCATCGCCTTGGCGCCTTGCCCGGTCTCCTCGCCCGGCTGGCCGACCATCACCAAAGTGCCGTGCCACTGCCCCTTCATCGCCGCCATCCGCCGCGCGACCGAGATCCAGGTCGTCATGTGGGTGTCGTGGCCGCAGGCGTGCATGACGCCGCTCTCGACCCCGGCGAGGCTGGTCCCGCGCTTGGTGCTGGCGAAGGCCAAGCCGGTCTGCTCGACCACCGGCAAGGCGTCCATGTCGGCGCGCAGCAGCAGCACCGGCCCGGCGCCGTTGCGCATCACCGCGACCACGCCGGTCTTGCCGACCCCGGTCGTCACCTCGAAGCCGAGCTTCCTCGCCTCGCCGGCGAGGATGCCGGCCGAGCGCGTCTCCTGCATCGACAGCTCGGGATTGGCGTGGACGTCGCGGTAGATCGCCATCAGCGCCGGCATGTCCGCTCTCACCTGCTCGGCGAGCGGATCGGCGGCGGCCGGGGCGGCGATGCTCATGGCGAGCAGGCAAAGCATCGAATGGCGCATGCGGTAAAGGGCCTTCAGCCGGCGGGGACCAGCTCGACCAGGTCGAGCGTCGATTCGAAATGGGGGTAAGGCAGGACCAGCCGCCAGCGCCGCGCGCCGATCCGCTGCAGCAGCCCGGCCATGTCGCGCGCCTGGTCGTGGCCGTAGCGCAGGGTGCCGCGCTCGTCGCCGAGCTGGAGGGTGCCGAGGAACGCCATCCGCCGCCGCGTGTCCGGGAAGAGCCGCCCGACCGGCCGCTGCGACCCTTCCGCCTTGACGAAGTCGATCGCGCCGGCATCGCCCGGCCCCGACGGCGCCGCCGCGGCGGCCGCCGCCCCCGCGCCGGGCCCGATCCGGCAGGTGAAAGCGGGGTAGGCGACGAAGTCGGGCATCCCCGCTTCCTGGGAGCCGAGCTTGACCACCCGGCAGCGATAGTCGCCCGGCGGCGGCGCGACCTCGTCGAGCGGCGCCGCGTCGGGCTCGAGCAGATCGCCTTCGGCGGCGACGTCGTTGGGGTTCGACGCCTTGGCCTTGGCGAGCGCCGCGACCCAGGCGGTGCGCCAGTCCCTCAGCCGCTTGCGGTCGTCGGGCGTGGCGAGGCTGCGCCAGCTCATCGTCGACGAGGCCTCCGCCGCCGCCGGCCGCGCCGGCTTAGCCGCGCAGCCGGCGAGGGCGGCGGCGAGCAGCGGAAGCAGGACGAGGGCGCGCATCGCGCTTCCTTACCCGGCCCCTCGCCGCGTCGCTAGGGCCCCGAGGCGCGAATTCCACCCCCGATATCCCCGTTATCCACAGGCAGAATCCGCTTCCCCGAATCGGTTCGGGCGTGCAGGTTCATGTCGTGGCCGGACGAGGCCCTGGAGGGAAACCGAAGGGAAATCGACCCGCCGCCGCCCCGGACGGAGCGAAGGCCTTTCGCAAGAAAGGCCGGCTGCGAAGCTCGAAGGCGGGGGCAGACCGGAAGAGAAGAAGCGCGAGGCTTTCGGGCCGAACCCACTTTCCCTTCCTGGAATGTCCTGCGACGGACGCCGCCCCCCGGGTGGAAGGTCGCCGCGAAAGGAACGTCGTATCGGGGCTTGCCTCGGCACGGCGGACCGAACGGAAGGTCTGTTTCCGGGTCAAACCGGGATGAGGGCCTACCGCGGGGAACTGAAATTCGGCCTTCGGGCCGCATCGAGGGGACCCGAGGGGAAGCGGAAAAGGATGCTTGCATCCTCGAAGCCGAACCATAGGGACCGACCGGGGCCGCAAGGCCTCGGCCGGAACCGCCCCGAAGGAAACGCCCACGCCCTCACCGGCACGGGATGGACAGTTCGGAGCAGTGGGGGCCGGCAGCAATGCCGGCCCCCATTTCGTTGTGGGCCGGTACGCCCGCGGGTCCCTAGGGAAAGGCACGCAGGGCGGGTCGGGATGATGAGCAGGTGCGGACGGCCCTCGGGCCAAACCGTCATTCGGACTCGATTCGAAACCTTTCCTTTTCTTCTGAAAGCCCCCAGCCGCACCTAGTCATCCCGGACTTGATCCGGGATTTATCTTCTACGGTTCAGAGCGATGAATCGCGGCGCGTCTAAAGAGAAGATGGGCCGCATCAAGCCCAGCGCGACGACCCCGCCCCCGCGCCGCGAGCCAATTCAAATAATTTCGAGATAGGAAACCACTTCGATTCGCCCCGCCGCGCGCTACGGCGGCGAATTTCTATTTCTTGCGACTTTGAGGGCTGCCAAGGAGATCAGCCGCCACCGGCCGAGCCCTTGGGTGGACCACGCGACGATGGCGTGAACATGGCACTTAGAGCGACGCCGTCGATAACATCTAAGGACATGGAGCTTTGGACTCTGCGGTCTCTCGACCAACCTGGATCAAATACTTAACTGTATTTCATAGTGAAAAGACGGTTTACTCTCCACTAACTGGGCTGAGTCGGGGGGGGCAAGTCATGGCATCTGTGGTGCGGAGTGGGTCGCGGCTAAAGATTAGCAGACTCAATGAAGCGGACACTCAAGCTGGGGCCTCGTCGGCACCCCCCTCCTCCGGTGGGTACGTCTCTGCTCCTGCAGAGACCTTTGTAAGGGCAGCAGCCGTCACTACCAACCACACGCCCACCGCCACCGCCCATAGCCAGACGGCGGCGCCGGGTACCGTCATCCCGCTGACAACCCTCTTCAGCTATTCGGACGCGGATGGTCTGTCGGACATTGTCTATTTCGACGTTCGTGATTCCACGACCGGCGGGGGCCATTTGCAGCACAACGGCGTCGCATGGGCCGACGGCCAGCTAACGCCTGATCAGGCGATCGGGACGATTAGCCAGTGGAGCTACGTTGTCGGGCCGAGCGGGTCAGTCGATTCGATCGGCTTCAACGTCACCGATAAGGCCGGCACCTTCAATCCCACTGTGACCGCGACCGTCACGTCGGCCGCCGCGAACCACACTCCGACCGCCTCGCCACACAATCAGACGGCGGCGCCAGGCACTGTGATTCCGCTTTCGACCCTCTTCACCTATTCCGACGCGGACGGCAGTTCGGACATCGTCAGCTTCGACGTCCGCGATGCGACTATCGGCGGAGGTTACCTTCAGCATAACGGCGTCGCTTGGGCAGACGGGCAGCTGACGCCCGACGAGCCGATCTCTTCCATCAGCCAGTGGAGCTTCGTGGTCGGGCCTAACGGTTCGGTGGACTCGATCGGCTTCAACGTCACCGACAAGGCCGGTGCCTTTAATCCGACCGTGACGGCGACCGTCACGTCGGCAGCCACCAACCACACGCCGACTGCCTCCCCGCACAATCAAACTGCCGCACCGGGAACGGTCATACCGCTTTCGACGCTTTTCACTTTCTCCGATGCGGACGGCAGTTCCGACATAGTCAGCTTCGACGTGCGCGATGCCACTTCGGGAGGCGGGCACCTGGAGCATAACGGCGTCGCCTGGGCAGACGGTCAACTGACGCCGGATCAGGCGATCGGGACGATTAGCCAGTGGAGCTACGTTGTCGGGCCGAGCGGCTCGGTCGATACGATCGGCTTCAACGTCACGGACAAAGCCGGTGCGTTTAATCCCACGGTCACCGCTACCGTGACCGCGGCCGCCACGGCGACGAACCACACGCCCACCGCCACCGGGCACGACCAGTCGGTCGCACCGGGCACGGTGATCGCACTCTCCACGCTGTTTACCTATGCGGATGCGGACGGACTTTCTGACATCGTCAGCTTCGACGTGCGGGATTCAACCGTCGGCGGTGGCCATCTCCAGCACAACGGCACCGCCTGGCCGGACGGCAACCTGACGCCGGATCAACCGATCGGCACGATCGGCGAGTGGAGCTACGTCGTCGGACCTAGTGGGTCGGTTGATTCAATCGGGTTCAACGTCACCGACAAAGCAGGTGCCTTCAACGCCACAGTCACGGCCGCAGTCACCGCCACGACGGCTGCAGTCAATCACGCTCCGACCGCTTCGGCCCACAGCCAGGCGGTGGCGCCAGGCACCGTGATCCCGCTGTCGACGCTGTTCACCTATGCGGATCCCGACGGCCTGTCGGATCTCGTGAGTTTCGACGTTCAGGATCGCACCACGGGCGGTGGCTACCTGACCAAGGACGGTATCTCACAAGCGGCTTCCACCGTTTTCGAACGCCCGATTGGGGAAATCAGCCATTGGGCATTCGTGGTCGGATCCGCGGGATACGACAGCATCGGATTTAACGTCGTCGACAAGGCTGGCGCCTTCAATCCGAGCGTCGTGGCGACCGCCTCGGCGCAGACGGCCAGCAACCATCCCCCAGCCGCAATTGGAACGAGCAAGTCGGTAGCTCCAGGCACGAGCATCCCGCTGAGCCAACTCTTCGCGTTTTCCGACGCGGACAGCGGCGACAGCGTCACGGCCTTTGCTGTGAAGGATCGGACCATCGGCGGCGGACACCTCACGCTCAACGGCGTCGCTCAGCCGGAGAACGTGCTGTTCGACAACATTCCGCTCTCCCAGATAGGACAATGGGCATTCGTCGCCGGCGCGGGCGCCTCGACGGACACGATCGGCTTCAACGCCTATGACAGTTACGGGGCGTACAGCCCCAGTGCCACAACGACCGTTGCATCGCAGGCAGGCAGCAATCATGCGCCCGTCGCCGTCGCGCATAACCAGACCCCTGTGGCCGCGACGAGCATCCCGCTATCGTCGTTATTCACTTTTTCAGACGCCGATAATGGCGATTCGGTGACCGCTTTTTCAGTGCGCGACCGGTCCGTGGGGGGCGGGTACCTGACTCGCGATGGAATCCAGCAGGCCGACAATCAGCTGTTCGACAACATACCCATTTCGGAAATCGGACGGTGGGCCTTCAAAAGCGGTGGAGCGGGGTTTCAGGACTTGATCGGCTTCAACGCGATCGATTCCAAGAACACCTATTCCACCAGCTCAGTCGCGAGCGTTACGGTCGCCGCGACCGCCACGTCCGGGAACCACGCACCGTCGATCAGCGGTCCGACGGTAATCGATCTAAACGCCAACACCCCGGTTCAGATCGGCTCGCGCTTTCAACCGTCCGATGCGGACGGGTCTCAGGACGTCGATCACGTTACCTTCTTCGACTCGCGGGAGGGCACCGGGCACATCACGTTCAAGGGTCAGGCGATCTCCGCGAATCAGATTTCCGTGTCGGTCAGCGATCTTCAATACGTCGGTTACGATCCCGGTAGCCACGGAGGCTTCAACAAGATCGAGGTACAGGCGTTCGACAAGTCAGGCGCGCAGAGCAAAGGCATCGAACTTGCCATCACGGTTCACGGCGAGACCGTTCCCATCGACGCAGATCTGCTTCCGGATCGCAGCAGCCTACAGGGAATGCCGCTTACGGCTGACAAGATCGTAGCTGCCGCAAGATTGTTCGCCGATGCCGGCGTCGACTGGAGCAAATACGTCAACGATCCTGAGGCGGATGGCATAGCTTGGCATGCACGAAACTGCACGGGCCTCGTCTGGGCAATCACATACTTGGCTGGCGCAAGCTTCTACGATCCTAAAGACCATACGGCACTTCCAGGCGGCGACCTTTCACATGTGAACGATCCCCCGGGCGGAGCCTACTCATACATTGTCCCACGGGCCGGAAATATATCTCAATATAATGGCCTCAACGGCTGGACGCTTGTTCAGACGACTCTCTCTAACTGGCAGTCTTTGTTAC
>JBJMTY010000158.1:0-13762 GCA_045811445.1 Allosphingosinicella sp.
ACGTGCTGCGCGAGGCGCTGTGGATCGATCTGGGCCGTAAGCGGCGCCTGAGCGGTGAGCGGAGCAAAAGCGAGCAGCGCCGCTCCGGCAAGGAACATTGTACGACGAATCACGGAAGGACCTCTCCACCAACAAGCAGGGGCGCGCTTCATGCGCGTCCCGCCTGGTGGAGAAAAGCCCCTATCGAGGCGTCGGTTCCGCCTTCGTCCGATAGCGGTCGAACCAGGCGATGATGGCGGCGGCCTTGGCGGCGGCCTGCGAGGGCCGCGAGGCGATGGCGCCATGGCCGACGCCCGGCACCTTGACCAAAGCCGTCGGCACGCCCTCGATCTGCAGCGCCGCGTAGAGCTGCTCGGCTTCGCTGACCGGCGTGCGGTAATCCTGGCTGCCCACCACGACCAAAGTGGGCGTGTGGATGTTGCCGGCGAGCGACAGCGGCGAGCGCGCCCAATAGCCCTGCGGATCCTCCCACGGCAGTTTCTCGAACCAGTAGCGCGAGGTGAACAGGGTCATGTCCATGGTCAGCGCCTCGCTGGCCCAGTTGATCACCGGCTTCTGCGCGGCGGCAGCCTTGAAGCGGTCGGTCTTGCCGACGATCCAGGTGGTGAGGACGCCGCCGCCCGAGCCGCCGGTGACGAACAGACGGTCGGGGTCGGCGAAGCCCTGCGCCACCGCCGCGTCGACCGCCGCCATCAGATCGTCATAGTCGCGGCCCGGATAAGCGTGGTGGATGAGGTTGGCGAACTCGGCGCCGTAGGAGGAGGAGCCGCGCGGGTTGGTCGAGAGCACCGCATAGCCGGCCGAGGCGTAGAGCTGGTCGTCGGTCGAGAAATAGGGCCCGTAGGCGGCGACCGGGCCGCCGTGGATCTCGAGGATCAGCGGCACGCGCTGGCCGGGCGCGTAATTGGGCGGCAGGGTCAGCCAGGCGTCGATCGGGCGATTGTCGAACGAGGTGACGGCGATCTTGCGCACCTCGCCGAGCCGCTTGGCGCCGAGCAGATCGGCGTTGAGACGCGTGAGGAGACGAGTCGCGCCGGCGCGGACGATCGCGACGTCGGCGGGGCGCGAGGGGCTGCCGCTGGTGATGGCGAGCGTGCCGTCCTTGGCCACCGTGAAGGAGCCGCCGGCATAGGGCCGGTCGAGGCCGGAGCCGGCCAGCGCGTCGGTCAGCGGCCGCAGCGACCCGTCGAGCCCGACCCGCGCCACCTTCACCTGGCCGCGATCCTCATACTGGACGAAGACCGAGCGGCCGTCGGCGGCCCAGACCGGCGCCTCGACGCTGCGGTCGAGCGATTCGGTCAGCGCGCGCCGGCCGCTGCCGTCGCGGTTCATGACGTAGAGGATATTGCTCTGGTAGGAGAGGCGCTTGTCGTCATAGCCGACATAGGCGACCAGCCGCCCGTCCGGCGACACCGCCGGCTGCTCGTCCGGGCCGCGCCGGTCGGTCAGGGTGCGGACCGCGCCCGAATCGACGTCGAGCGCATAGACTTCGGTGTCGAACGGCTCGCGCTCCCAATTGGCGTTGCGGTTGCCCGAGAAGAACAGGGTGCGGCCGTCCGGCGCCCAGGACAGAGGCCCGTCATTGTTGCGCGCGCCGAAGGTGAGCTGGCGCGGCGCCCCGCCGTCCGCCGAGACCAGGAAGAGCTGGGTGTAGCCGGGCCTGGCATAGCCCGAATCGTCGGAGCGATAGGCGATGGCGGTGATCACCTCGAGCGGCGGCGCCCATTGCGCGCCCTCGGGCCGGGCCGGCGCGGCGCCGAGCTTCATCCCCTCGTCGGGGACGAACATCGAATAAGCGATCCGCGTCCCGTCCCGCGACCAGGCGATCGCGCCGGGCGAATCGGGCAGGCCGGTGATCCGCACCGCCTGGCCGGTATCCATCCAGCGCACGAACAATTGCGGCGCGCCGCCCTCCGCGGTCGAGACGTAGGCGAGGCGCCGCCCGTCGGGCGACCAGCGGGGGGAAGAATGGCTGCCGGGCCCCGCGACCAGGGGGCGCTGCTCGCCGGTGCGGGTGTCGACCATCCAGATCGTCCCCCGCATCCGGTCCGTCATCACGTCGCCCGAGCGGCGAACGTAAGCGACCCTGGTGCCGTCGGGGCTGATTTGAGGGTCCGACGCGACTTCGAGGCTGAACAGGTCGCTGCCCTGGAACAGGGTCGCCGGCCCTTCCGGCGGCGCGGCGGCCAGCGGCGCGGCGGCGGCGGCGGCCAGCAACAAAAGCAAAGCGCAGGTCTTGCGGATCATAGGCCCCTCTCCTCGTCTTCTCCCCTTCCCTTGCGGAAAGGCGTGCGTTCGGCAAGCGCGCCGATCTCCATCGCCACCGCCTCGCGCTCCCGCTCGAGGAAATCGGCGACGGCGCGGCGGAAGCCAGGATCGGGGATGAAGTGGGCGGAGTAGGTCGGCACCGGCGCGTAGCCGCGGGCGAGCTTGTGCGCGCCCTGCGCCCCCGCCTCGACCCGCGACAGGCCGCGCGCGATCGCCGCCTCGATCGCCTGGTAATAGCAGATCTCGAAATGGAGTCCGGGCACTTCGGCGACCGTGCCCCAATAGCGGCCGTAGAGCGTATCGGCGCCGATCATGTTCAGCGCGCCGGCGATCGGCCGCCCGTCCCGCAAGGCGAAGACGAGCAATACCCGCTCCGCCATCCGCTCGCCGAGCAGGGAGAAGAAGGGGCGGGTGAGATAGGGGCGGCCCCACTTCCGGGAGCCGGTATCCTGGTAGAAGGCCCAGAAGGCGTCCCAATGCGCCTCGGTAATCGCGTCGCCGGTCAGATGCTGGACCGTCAGTCCCTCCAGCGCCGTCGCGCGCTCCTTGCGGATCGCCTTGCGCTTGCGCGACGAGAGGGCGCCGAGGAAGTCCTCGAAGCCGGCATAGCCGGGGTTCGACCAGTGGAATTGGGTGTCGACCCGGATCAGCCACCCGGCCGCTTCGAACAAGGCGACTTGCTCCGGCGCGATGAAGGTGGCGTGGGCGGACGAGAGCCGGTTCTGCTCCACCACCGCCTCGGCGGCGGCGATGAGCGGCGGGGCAAGCGCCGGGTCGCAGGTCAGCAATCGCGGTCCGGGGACGGGCGTGAACGGCACGGCGATCTGCAGCTTGGGGTAATAATCCCCGCCCGCCTGCTCCCAGGCCTGCGCCCAGCCATGGTCGAACACATATTCGCCCTGGCTGTGGCTTTTGACATAGGCCGGAGCGATGGCGGCAGGCTGGCCGTCTTCGCCGTCGATGGCGATCGGCGCCGGCTGCCATCCCGTCCGTGCGGTCGCGCTGCCCGATTCCTCCAGCGCCGAGAGGAAGGCGTGGGTGAGAAACGGATTGCCGGTGCCGGCGCAGGCATCCCACTCCGCCGCCTCGAAACTGCCGACGCCGCGCCCGATGCGCGCGATGATGTCGCTCATGCCGGCGGCATCTCGAAGATGATCTGGTCGGCGTGCAGCGCGGCGCGGGCGCGCTCGGCCTCGCTGCGCACCGTCCAGGTGAAGACCTCGAGGCTCCGCGCCCGCGCCGCCGACGCGAAGGGGGAGGGAAGGTCGCGAATGTCGTAGGCGAGGAAGTCGGCCCGCGACCGCCACAGCGCCAGCGGCCGCTCCACCCGGCCGCGCAGCCCCTTCTTGCCGTGCTCGCTGACGACGAGGCCGCGCAGCCGCCCGGGCGCGTGCCGGGCGAACCAGCGGCCGACCTCGGGGTTGAACGACATCACGCCGACCGGTCCCGCATAGCCTTCCAGCGCCCGCGCCACCGCCTCGCACAGCGGCGCGACGTGGCGGCCGGACGCCTTCACCTCGATCAGCACCGGCACCCGCGACCCGATGATCTCGAGCGCCTCGCCGAGCGTCGGCATCACCTCGTTGCTGGTGTAGAGCCGGATCGAGCGCAGCTCCGTCGCGGTCAGGTCGGCGAGCGGTCCGGACTTGTTGGTCAGCCGGTCGAGCCGGTCGTCATGGAACACCATCGCCCAGCCGTCGCGGCTCAGCTGCACGTCCATCTCGATGCCGTAGCCGGCCTCGGCCGCGGCCCGGAAAGCGCCGTTGCTGTTCTCGACCCGCGCGCCGCCGTGGAAGCCGCGGTGCGCGAACGGCACCGCGCCGAGCGCGTCGAGCTCAGAGCGCCTTGACGGCGACGATCGCATCGATCTCGACGCAGGCGCCGAGCGGCAAGGTGGGGACGCCGACCGCGCTGCGGGCGTGGCGCCCCGCCTCGCCGAACACGTCCTGCATCAGCTCCGAGGCGCCGTTGACCACCTTGGGCTGGTCGATGAAGCTGACCGCGCTGTTGACGAAGCCGCCGAGCTTGACGATCCGCTCGACGCGATCGAGGCTGCCCAGCGCCTTCTGCATCTGGGCGAGCAGCATCAGCCCGCAGGCCCGCGCCGCGCGCTGTCCGAAGGCGAGGTCGCGGTCTTCGCCCAGCCGGCCGGTGAGCAACTCGCCGTCCTCGAACGACACCTGGCCGGAAATGTGGAGCAAATTGCCGACCAGCACCGCCGGCACATAGGCCGCGACCGGCGCGGCGGGTTCGGGCAGCTCGATGCCGAGCTCGTCGAGACGGGAAGCGATATCGGTCATGCGCGGAGGCGTAAGCACCGGGAAGGGCGGAGGGTCAAGCGGGGGCGTGTTTCGGCAGCAGGGAATTCGCCTCGGCGCGCAGGAGAAGCCGGTAGTCGCCTTCCGGCAGCGCCTCGGGCAGGCCCCCGGCGGCCAGCGCGTCGACGATGGCGGAAGGATCGTGGCGGAAGCGAAGCTCGCCGTCGCAACCCTGGCTGGCGAGGCGCACGATGCCCGATTCGAGGGCGACCAGATCGTCCAGATAGAGAAGGCGCGGCCCGTTGGCGGCCAGCCAGCCGGCGAAGGCGAGCGCTTCGTCCGCCGGGAAGAGGCGAGGCGGGGCCGCGCCGCGATAGTCGGCGAGCAGGCCTTCGAGCGCCGCCTCGCCGAGCGCGCGGGCCAGCAGGCTCAGCGTGTGGGGCATCAAATCGGCGAGCGCGCCGTTGCGAAAGCTGGCGATCAGGCTGCGGTAGAGCGCGATCGCCGGCGGCTCGCCCGGCTCCGCCGGCGCGGCGAGCGACCGGACCAGCGCCTGCTCGTAGGCCGAGACCGAATCGCCGGCCGCCGCCGCGCACGGCGCGCGACGGGCGGCGACTCCCGCCGGACGGCTCCCCGTCCGCTCCCAAAGATCGTGCATGGCTTCGATCTGGCGCAGGAAACCGGCCTCCCCGAGCGTGTCGAAGAATTGAGGGGAAATCTCGAACAGCACGGCCCCCACATTGGGGAGCCCGGACACCAGGTCGCGGGCCAGATCGAGGAGATCCGGCGCCACCGCGCCGCTATGGGCGTCGAGCCAAAAGCCGTCTTTCGCCATGCCGCCGGCAAGGTGCAGCTCGACGACCCGTTGGGCCGGCAGCGCCGCCAGCACCCGTTCCACCGGCTCGCGTCCGTTGCGCGCGTTGGCCCACAGGTTGTGAAGGTCGAGCAGGATGAGGCAGTCGGCTTCCTCGGCGACCGCCGCGAAATATTCGCCGTCGGGCATCTCGCCCGGCCGGGGCGGAAGGTAGCTGACGCCGGTCTCGAAGGCGAAGGGGCGGGAGAGCGCTTGGGTTCGCGCGCGAATATTGGCCGCGGCGATGGCGACGCCGGCCTCGGTCTGCGGCGGCGGCATCAGGAAACCGGCCGCCCCGGCGACGCTGTCGTTGAAGCTCAGATGCTCGCTCGTCCACGGCGCGTCGAGCCGGTCGGCCCAGCGCTTCTGTTCCGCCCACGCACCGCCGTCGGCGCAGACGGTGCCGCCGACCGGCCAGCCGATGCCGTGGACGAGCTTCGCCTGCGGAAGGTCCGCGGCGCGGTCCAGCGCGTCGCCGTTCGAGCGGATCGCGCCTTCGTCGCCCGGCGCCTTGATCCAGGCGCTCGACGGCTCGATCTCCGCCACCCGGATCAAATCCGGGTGACGACGGAACAACGCGTCGAACGGCTGGAAATGAACGGCGCCGGGCCCGAGCCGCGGCGCCGTGAAGCCGCGCATCAGCCGATCGCGTTCACTTCGAAAGTCTTGGGGTTCACGACGAGGTCGCCCGGGCTGAAGCGGATGTCGAATCCCGAGAAGCAGCCGATGCAACCGAGCCTGCCGAGCGTGCTCGCCACGATTTTGTTGACATGATCGATATTGCCGATGTTGCCATGCGGCAAAACCACGGTGACCGCGCGCGCGGCAGCGGGACGTACCGGAGTACTGGCCATATTAAACCCTCCATTTACGCGAGAACGAGTGGGAGGCGGCTATTTTCGTGTTTCTTTAGATACTTGGCGCCCCACTCGCGCTCGACTTCCTCCGAGTCGGAGGAGTGAAGGTAACACTTAGCCTGTTGGCCGCCAATCCTGCACGTGGAACTTTACTGGTCTCTTGCGACCTGGAAGCCGGCGAAGCTCTGGTTGACCGGCATCAGCTCGAGGCGGTTGACGTTGACGTGGGGCGGGAGGGTAGCGACCCACCAGATGGATTCGGCGAGATCCTCGGCGGTCATCGGGTCCATGCCGGCGTAGAGGGCGTCCGACGCCGCCCGGTCGCCGCCGTTGCGGACCAAAGTGAATTCGGTCTCGATCATGCCGGGCTCGATCGAGGTGACCCGCACCCCCGTGCCGTGGAGATCGGAGCGAAGATCGAGCGAGAACTGGCGGACGAACGCCTTGGTGCCGCCATAGACCGCGCCGCCGCGATAGGGATAGGTCGCCGCCACCGAGCTCAGATTGATCACCGCGCCCTTGCGCTCGACGAGGCCCGGGAGGAGCTTGCGGGTCAAGCCGACGAGGCCGGTGACGTTGGTGTCGATCGCGGTCAGCGACGGCGCCAGATCGGCCTGCTGGAGCGGGTCGAGCGGCGGCGCGAGGCCGGCATTGTTGAGCAGCAGGTCGATGGCGCGGAAGCCTTCCGGCAGCCCGTCGACCGCCGACGCCATCGCCTCCAGCTCGCGCACGTCGGCCTCGAGCGGCAGGAACGCCTCGCCCAGCTCGGCGGCGAGGGCGTCGAGCCGCTCGCGGCGGCGGCCGGTGCCGACGACGTGCCAGCCGCCCTCGACGAAGCGCCGGGCGCAGGCCGCGCCGATGCCGGCGGTGGCGCCGGTGATGAAGACAATACGGGTCATGCGGGGTCCTGGAGCGAGGGGGGGCCGCCGGCGAGGCGGTCGAGGATCCACGGCACCGCTTCCTCCCAATCGTCGATGCGGGCGTGGGCGTGGGGCGCGGGCGGGGTGTGGGCGGCGAGGCGCGGCTCGGCGATCATGTGCAGCCGCCAGACGCCGGGCGCGTGCTTGGCCACCGATTCGTGGTGGACCGCGAGGTCGTCGATGAACAAGGCGGCCGAGGGACGCATCTCCTCGACCAGCTCGAGCAGCGGGCGGCCCTTGCCGCCGCGATTGCAGAGGACGCGGTGGCGTATGTCGAACCGGCCGAGCTGCTCGACCCGGCCCGCTTCATATTCGTCGCCGATATTGGTGAGGATGACGATGTCGGCGACGCGGCCGATCTCGGCGAGCGCCGCGGCGGCGCCGGGGACGAGGTTCTGGCGGTGCATCTCGGTGTCGAAGAAGCCGCTGAGCAAAGGCCATACCCTTTCCTCGGCGACCGGGGCGCCCGCCGCGTCGCGCAGCGCCTCGCGGAAGCCGGGGGCGGTCAAATCGAAGCTCATGCCGTGCGTCTCGCCCACCCAGTCGGCGAAATGGGCGACCATGTGGAGCAGGACCTCGTCGCAATCGGTGACGAGCAGCGGCCGGCCGCTCATGCTTCCAGCCTCCGCCGCGCCTCGGGAAACGCGCCGGGATCGACGCCGAGCGCACCGGCGCAGGCGAGGAGGTCCGGCTCGTGCGCCTCGAGGAAGCCGAGTACGGCCGCCAGCACGCTCGGCTCGGAGAGGCGGTCGCGCAAATCGTCGCCGGTGAGGCCGGTCAGCGCCAGCAGCCTTTGCGCCCGCGCTTCCTCGGCCAGGGTCCAGGCCAAAGCGGAGAGCGCCAGGACGTCGGGCTCGGGCGGGTTTGTGCGATCTCGAAGCATCTTCTAGAGATGCGCCGGTGGGCCAAAAAATCCTGGTTGTCGAGGACAACGAACTCAATCTGAAGCTGTTCTGCGACCTGCTGCGCGCGCACGGCTATGAGGCGGAGCCGGTGCGCGACGGGCGCGAGGCGGTGGAGCGCGCCCGCGGCTTCGCCCCGGACCTCATCGTCATGGACATCCAGATGCCGCACGTCAGCGGCCTGGAGCTGATCGAGCAGCTGAAGGCCGACGCGGAACTGAGCCCGGTGCCGATCATGGCGGTGACCGCCTACGCCGCCAAGGGCGACGAGGAGCGGATCCGCGAAGCCGGGGCGGAAGGCTATGTCTCGAAGCCCATTTCGCTGATGCGCTTCATCGAGGCGGTCCGCGCTTTGCTCGCCGCGCCGCGCGCGGCGCCGGCGCCGGCACAGGGGCTCGAGGTCACGCGCCACTTCGTGGCGCCGGCGGAAGCCGTGTTCGACGCCTGGCTCGACCCGGCGAGCGTCGGCCAATGGCTGTTCGCGACGCCGGACGGGGAGAGCGTGCGGGTCGAGATCGATGCGGTGGTCGGCGGCCGCTACGAGATCGTCGAGAGGCGCGACGGCGAGGACGTGCTCCACACCGGCGCCTACGAGGCGATCGAGCGGCCCGAACGGCTCGCCTTCACGCTCGCCGTGCCGAAATATTCGGACGCCGAGACGCGAGTCGCGATCACGATCGCGCCGGAGGAAGCAGGCTGCCGGCTGGTGCTGACCCAGACGCTCGCGCCGGGCGCGCCCGCCTCGGCCGAGCAGATCGGCCAGGGTTGGGCGACGATCCTCGACGCGCTCGCGGCGCGGCTCGAAGGCCGGGAAGAAGAGGAATGAGCTTTGCGCGGAGGCAATTGGCCTCGACGCGCGGGAGATCAGCGAGTGGGACGGGGCGAGCCGCCGGGCCCGGCCCCGCGCCTCACTTGATCTTGGCTTCCTTGAAATCGACGTGCTTGCGCGCGACGGGATCGTACTTCCGGAAGGTCATCTTCTCGGTGATGTTGCGCGGATTCTTCTTGGTCACGTAGAAGAAGCCGGTGTCGGCGCTGCTGACGAGCTTGATCTTGACCGTGGTCGGCTTGGCCATGACAGCCTCTCAAATTCAAAGGTTTCGCGAAAAATAAAAGCGGCGTCCCCGCCGCTCCCGATGCGCCGCCGCCTCTGCCTTCGCGCGGGGGGAAAGTCAAGGCCGCCGCCGCGTTAACCGGCCGGTAACCATATCCGCCCATCCTCGCCGGGCAAGGCCGAGGGAGCGAGGACATGCGGGCCGATCACGATGCGATGCTGCTGGTGCGGGCGGACCTATGCGACCGCCTCGACGCGCTGCGCGCCCTCTCCTCGCGCATGGCCGCCGCCGATTTCGCCCGGCGGGTCGAGGATTTCCGCCGCCTCGCCGCCGCCTACGGCCTCACCCCGGTGGTCCGCCTCGCCGAGGCGCTCGAACATGCCGCGGCCCAGGGCCCGGCCTGCCCGCGCGCGCTCTACCTCGCGCGGCTCCAGGACGCGATCGGCTGCGACCCGCTCGACGAGGCGGCGAGCGAGGCGCTGGCCGCTTCCGTCTCCGTCCGGCTCTGCGGCTGAGTTGGACGCCCTCCTCGCCGCCTTTCTCGCCGCCGCTTTGGGCGAATGGGGCGACAAGAGCCAGCTCGTCGCCGCCCTGCTCGCCGCGCGCTACGCCCGGCCCGGTGCGGTGCTCGCCGGCATCGCCGTCGCCGCTTTGGCCAATTCCGCCCTCGCCGCGTTCGGAGGATCGCTGATCCACGTCGAGATCGTGCCGCGCGCCGCCTCGCTGCTGCTCGCCGTCGCTCTGCTCTATTCGGGCGTTGTCGGGCTGATCGGGCCGGAGGGCCGGGCGCCCCGCTTCCGCTTCGGCGCCTTCGCGGGCAGCGCGGTCGCTTTCTTCCTCGCCGGCTGGGGCGGGCGGACGCCGTTCGTCACCGCCGCGATCGCCGCCCAGTTCGGCGCTTTCCCGCTCGCCGCCGCCGGCGCCGCCGCGGGAACCTTGCTCTCCGCCGCGCCGGCCGTCGCGCTCGCCGGCCGGTTCGGCAAGGCGGTGCCGCTGAAGCCGATCCGCCTCGCCGCCGCCGGCCTGTTCCTGGTCGCCGGCCTGTGGCTCGGCGTCAGCGCCCTGCGGCTGGTCTAGGATCCGGCCCCCTCGGGCTCCAGCGCGGGATAATCGACATAGCCTTCGGGGCCCTGGCTGTACCAGCTCGCCTGCTCGTCGCTCGCCAGCGCGGCGTCGACGAGGAGGCGGGCGGGGAGATCGGGATTGGCGATGAAGGGCCGGCCGAAGCTGATCGCGTCGGCCCGTTCCTCGGCCAGCGCCTCTTCGGCGCGGGCGGGGTCGTAATCGGAATTGAGGATCAAGGGGCCGGGGAAGACCTTGCGGATGGCGGGCGCGACGGCCGGCGTCTCAGAGGCGCCGAACGTCCCCGCCGGCCCGGGCTCGCGCAGCTCGAGGAAGGCGATGCCGAGCCCCGCCAAGGCCTCGGCGGCGGCGGTGAACAGGGTGGCGGGGTCGCTGTCGGCGCAGCCCTGGGTCTCGGCATTGGGCGAGAGGCGGACGCCGGTCCGCTCCGGCCCGACCATGTCGGCGATGGCGCGGGTCGCCTCGACGAGCAGGCGGATGCGGTTTTCGACCGGGCCGCCATAATCGTCGTCGCGGCAATTGGTGCCGTCGCGCAGGAATTGGTCGACCAGATAGCCGTTGGCGGCGTGGAGCTGGACGCCGTCGAAGCCGGCCGCGACCGCATAAGCGGCGGCGCGGGCATAATCCTCGACCGTGGCCGCGATCTCGTCGAGGCTCATCGCCCGCGCCTCGGCGTAGAGCTGGCGGCCCTCGTAGGTGTGGGCCTTGTAGGGCGCTGTCGTCGCCGAGGCGGAGACCGGCGCGGCGCCGCCCAGGAAGCTCGGGTGGACGAGCCGGCCCATGTGCCAGAGCTGGCAGACGATCCGTCCGCCGGCCGCGTGCACCGCCTCGACCACCGGCTTCCACGCCTCGCGCTGCGCCTCGGTCCACAGGCCCGGCGCATAGGGCCAGCCGAGCCCTTCGCGCGAAATGCCGGTCGCCTCGGTGAGGATCAGCCCGGCCGACGCGCGCTGGGCGTAATAGGCCGCCATCAGCTCGGTAGGGACGTGATCGCGGGTGGCGCGGGCGCGGGTCATCGGCGCCATGACGATGCGATTGGGACAGAGCAGGGCGCCGAGGCGGATCGGCTCGAACAGGCTGGGCAAGAGGCGGGCTCCTTGACGGGGGGCGAGCTTGACGGGGGCAAGCTTGACGGGGGCGAGCGGCGGCACGTAGCGCGCTCGGGCCCCAATGCGCCAGACCGCCTCCCGATCCGAAGCTTATGCCGGCCGCTTCGCCTTTCCGGCCCTGATCGCCGGCAACCTCGTGCTCGCGCTCGGGCCGTGGATGGTGCGGCTCGCCGACGTGGGCCCGGTCGCCTCGGGCTTCTGGCGACTCGCCCTCGCCATCCCCTTCCTCGCCGCCTTCGCGCTCGTCCAGCAGCGGGGGCAAAAGGCGCCGGGGCGCAGGCTCGTCGCCATCGTGGCGATCGGCGGCCTGTTCTTCGCCAGCGACCTCGCCGCCTGGCATGTCGGCATCGGCATGACCAAGCTCGCCAATGCCAGCCTGTTCGGCAACGCCTCGAGCTTCATCCTCGTCCTCTACGGCTTCATCCTGCTGCGCCGCCTGCCAGGCCGGGTGCAGGCGCTGGCGCTGGCCTGCGCGGCGGCGGGGACGGGGCTGCTGATGGGATCCAGCTACGAGCTGTCGCCGAGGAACTTTCGCGGCGACCTGTTCACCCTTGCGGCGGGCCTGCTCTACACGGGCTATCTGGTCGCGGTCGACCGCGCGCGGCGGACGATGGCGCCTTTCCCCGTGCTCGCCATCGCCACCGCGAGCGGGGCGCTGCCGCTGCTGCTGCTCGCCAATGCGCTCGGCCAGCCCGTGATGCCGGGCGACTGGACGCCGCTCGTCATCCTCTCGCTCGGCAGCCAGGTGGTCGGCCAGGGGCTGCTGGTCTATTCGGTCGGCTACCTCTCGCCGGTGGTGGTCGGGCTCGGCCTGCTCGCCCAGCCCGCCGCCGGCGCGGTGATCGGGCGCTTGGCTTACGGCGAGACGTTCAGCGTGGCGGACGCCATCGGCGCCGTGCTGGTCGCCATCGCGCTAGTGCTGATCCGGCTGCCGGAGCGGCGGCTTGCATCCAAAGCCGGCGAGGATCATTGACCCAAGCGATGGCCGAGACAGGACTCGCCCCGACCGACATGATTCTCGACGAGCTGAAGCTCGCCCTCGCGCCGCACCTCGCGCCCAACGCCGTGTTCGACGGGTGGGGCGACAAGGCGCTGGCGGTGGCGGCGGCCGAGCTGGGCGTGCCGGCGCCGCGGGCGCGGCTGTGCTTCCCGGGCGGCGGCGCCGAGATGATCGACGCCTGGTTCGATTCGATCGACCGGGCGATGGCCGAGGCCTTTCCGCTCGAGCGGATCGAGGCGATGAAGGTCCGCGACCGGATCAACGCTTTGGTCATGTTCCGGATCGAGGCGATCGACCCGAACAAGGAAGCTTTGCGCCGCGCCGCCGCAATCCTGGCGCAGCCGCAAAACCTGCCGCTCGCCGCTCGCCTCGGCTGGCGCGCGGCCGACCGGATGTGGCGGATCGCCGGCGACCGGGCGACCGACTTCAACCATTACAGCAAGCGCGCCATCCTGATGGGCGTCTACGCCGCCACCCAGCTCGTCTATCTCGACGACGACAGCGAGGGGCTGGCCGCGACCCGCGCCTTCCTCAACCGCCGCATCGACGACGTGATGCGCTTCGAGAAGGCCAAGGCGCAGTGGCGCGGCAATCGCGATCGCCTTCCCTCCCTCAGCCGCTTCCTGGGGCGGCTGCGCTACCCGGCGGTGTGACCATGACCGACAAGCAGGACGAGCACGGCCAAGACGGGCACGGCCACGACGGGCACGGCAAAACCTGGCAGATCTGGGTGGGGATTTTCGTCCTGCTCGGCAGCCTGGCGACGGTCGCCTATGCGTTCGGCGAGAGCTGGTGGGGATGAATATCCGGCGCGTGGACGAGATAGCCAGCTTCCACGCCCACCTCTATTTCGACCCCGAAAGCGAGCGGGACGCGGCGCTGGCCGTGCGCGCCGCGATCGCCGAGCGCTTCGCGGTGCGGCTGGGCACAATCTGGGACAGGCCGGTCGGCCCGCACAGCCGGGCGATGTACCAGGTCGCCTTCGCGCCGGAGCTGTTCGGCCGCTTCGTCCCCTGGCTGATGCTGAACCGGCGCGGCCTCTCGGTGCTCGTCCACCCCAACACCGCCAACATGCGCCGCGACCATCTCGACGACGCCCTCTGGCTCGGCGCGCCGCTGTCGCTGAAAGGCGAAGTGCTGCCGGACGAGGACGGCGAGGCGGAGCTGGCGGGCGAGGTGAACACGGCCCCGACGATCGCGCCCTGAGCGGCTGCTGTCGATTCACTGGCGTTCCAACTTCGTTCTTGACAGATAGGATTTTTCCTATTAGAATCGCCGTGTCGATTCGAATTGGGCTCTTTGACATCGTGAGTTTGGTGAATCCCCCCCTCTCCCCTTGCGGGAGAGGGAGGGGCCCGCGTAGCGGGAGGGTGAGGGGTAGCGGCGGTTGCGGACGGGGCGCCGGAGCGGACCCGCTGAGGCTACATCCCCTCTCCCCCGGCCCCTCTCCCGCAAGG
>JBJMTY010000159.1:0-1725 GCA_045811445.1 Allosphingosinicella sp.
CCGCCTACCCCGAAATCCATCCCGATTTGCCGACTCGCGCCGCCGACCTCGACAATCTGAAGCGCAAGATCGACGCGGGCGCGGACCGGGCGATCACGCAATTCTTCTTCTCGCCCGATTGCTTCTTCCGCTTCCGCGACGACGCGGCGGCGGCCGGCATCGACGCCGAGCTGGTGCCGGGCATCCTCCCCGTCTCCAACGTCGCCCAGACCCGCAAGTTCGCGGCGATGTGCGGCGCCACCATCCCCCCTTGGATGGACAAATTGTTCGAGGGGCTGGACGCGCTTCCCGCCGCGCGCCAGCTCGTCGCCGCGACCGTCGCCGCCGAGCTGTGCGGCCAGCTTTATGCCGGCGGCGCCCGTCAATTCCACTTCTACACGTTGAACCGCGCCGAGCTGGCTTACGCCATCTGCCACCTGCTCGGCCTCCGCCCCAAGGACCGATCGAGTGAGCATCGCACAGCAGCTTAGGGACGCCGCCGAGCGGCGCATCCTCGTCAAGGACGGCGCCTACGGGACGCAGGTCCAGGCACGTGGCCTGAGGGAAGCCGATTATGCCGGCGATCTCGGCCTGTCGCGCGACCAGAAGGGCAATAACGACCTTCTCAACCTCACCCGGCCCGAGATCGTCCGCGACATCGCCCAAGCCTTCGCGGACGCCGGGGCGGACGTGCTCGCGACCAACAGCTTCAACGCCAACCGGATCAGCCAGGCCGATTACGGCGCGGAAGGCCTGGTCGGCGAGATCAACGCCGCCGCGGCGCGGATCATCCGCGAGGTCGCCGACCGCGAGGCGCAGAAGGACGGCCGCAAGCGCTTCGTCGCCGGCGCGCTCGGCCCGACCAACAAGACCCTGTCGCTGTCGCCCAACGTCAACGATCCCGGCTATCGCGAGATCGACTTCGACACGCTCTCCGATGTCTATGTCGAGCAGATCGAGGGGCTGGTCGAGGGCGGCGCCGAGATCGTGCTCATCGAGACCGTGTTTGACACGCTGAACGCCAAGGCCGCGATCCACGCCGCCCACCGGGTCGACCGCGACCTGCCGATCATGCTGTCGATGACCATCACCGACCTTTCCGGCCGCAACCTCTCGGGCCATTCGATCGAGGCCTTCTGGGCGTCGGTGCGCCACGCAAAGCCGCTGTCGATCGGCCTCAATTGCTCGTTCGGCGCCGGCCAGCTGCGCGCCCATGTCGCCGCTTTGTCCGCCATCGCCGACACCTTGATCATGGCCTATCCGAACGCCGGCCTGCCCAACGATCTCGGCGACTATGACGAAGGGCCGGCCGAGACCGCCGCTCAGGTCCGGCAATGGTGCGAGCAGGGCATCGTCAACATCGTCGGCGGCTGCTGCGGCACGACTCCCGCCCACATCGCCGCCATCGCCGAGGCGGCGAAGGGCTCCGCGCCGAGGAAGCTCGCCGAACCGAGCCGCCGGACCCTGTTGGCCGGCATCGAGCCGATGGTGCTTGCCGCTTAAACCCCTCTCCCTGAAGGGGAGAGGGAGGGGCCGCGGCGAAGCCGTGGGAGGGTGAGGGAATACTCATTTCAGGATTGAATGCGCGAACTCATGAACACCAATAGCCCCTCACCCGGCTCGCTTCGCGAGCGTCCCTCTCCCCTGCAGGGAGAGGGGGTTAAGCGGCCAGTATCATCGGCTCGATGCCCGCTAGAAGCGTCCGGCGGGATGGCTGAGCGAGCTTGCGCGGCGCGAAGTCCTTCG
>JBJMTY010000160.1:0-23662 GCA_045811445.1 Allosphingosinicella sp.
CGCGCCGCTCGGGCGGAAGAGCCGGGCCTATAGAGGGGGTCGCGCTTCGCTGTCCAGCCCGCTTTCGAGATTGTCGTCGGCCGGCGGACCGGCGACGCGATAGCCCTCGCCGAGCCAGTTCAGGAGGTCGCGGTCCTTGCAGCCCCGGCCGCAGAAGGGGGAATGCGCGGCGCTGACCGGCTTGCCGCACAGCGGACAAGCCGATTTGGCGCGGCTACGAGGCGAAGGCGGCGTGGACATGCCCGGCCGATATGGCGAGCGCCGGGTCGGCCCGCAAGGCGACCGGCGCGCCGAGCCGGCGGGCGAGCGCGTCGAGCCATTCGGGGTGCGCCTCGATCGTCGCGACGACGGCCGGCGCGGCGGCGAGGGTCCGCGGCCCGGCCCCGCCGCTCCGTTCCGCCCGCCGCAACAAGGCGCGGGCGGCGGCGCCGGCCGGATCGCTTTGGATGCGCTCGGGGAGCGAGGCGCGGGTGCGGCGGCGGACGATCTGGAGGAAGCCGAAGCCGTTGACCGCCGTCCGCTCGAACGGCTGCGGCAGGATCGCGTCGACGGCGGCGGCGGCGCGCTGCCGCTCGTCCCGCGAGCCCAGCGTCGGAAGGTCGATGCCGATCGAGCCGCCGATGCCGAGCCGCCGGATCGCCCGCGCGGCGGCGGCGGCCCCCGCCACGGCAAGTTCGGCCGCGGGCAAATAGCCGTCGACGTCGAACAGGGTCATGGCCGGGGTCAGGCTCAGGCGCAGCCCGCCGCCGGGAAAGGCGATCTCTCCGGTCGCCGCTTCCTCCAGCAGCTCGCTCCAACCGGCGGCCTCGAAGAGGTCGGAGCTGGTGGGAAGACGCGCAGTGGAGCCGGGGAGGCGCTCGGCGAGGGCGGGGCCCTCTTGCTCGGCCTCGTCGGTGATCCGGCCCAAAGCCCGCTTCGGGCGCCCCGGTTCGGCGATCGGCTCGCGGACGATCTCGACCCGCACGCTTTGCCCCTGACTCAGGCCCGCGGGAAGGGGCTCCGCCAGCACTTCGCCTCGGCAAGTCGCCACGATGCCCTTGCGGCCCGACACTTCGACGAGCCGCCCGGCGAGCACGGCGCCGGCGCGCAGCTCGCCGGGCCATTCCACCGCCGCCTCGACGATCTCGCCGTCCTCGACGAGGATCGCGCGATGCTCGCCTATCCCCTCCTCGTAGAGCCACTCAGCCAAGCGGGTAGCCCGCCGCGCGCAGCAAGGCGCGGGTCTCGTAGAGCGGCAGGCCCATCACGCCGGAATGGCTGCCGTGGAGGAAGCGGACCAAGGCTTCGGCGCGGCCCTGGATCGCATAGGCGCCCGCTTTGCCGCGCCATTCCTCGCACGCCAGATAGGCCTGGATCTCCTCGTCGGTCAGCCGCTTGAAGGCGACCAGGCTGGTCGACAAACGGTGCCGGGCCCGGCCTTGGGCATCGACGAGCGTCACCGCGCTCAGCACCCGGTGGCGACGGCCCGACAGCAAGGCGAGCATGGCCCGCGCCTCGGCCTCGTCGTCGGTCTTGGGCAGGATGCGTCGGCCGGCCGCGACGACGGTGTCGGCGGCGAGGACGAGCGCGCCCGGCTCGGCCGCGGCGGCGGCTTTCTCGGCGGCGACGCGGGCGGCGTAGGCGGCCGGCAATTCTCCCTTGCGCGGGGTCTCGTCGATGTCGGTGGGCCGCACGGCGTCGGGCGTCACGCCGAGCCGGGCCAGCAAAGCGAGCCGGCGGGGCGAGGCGGAAGCCAGGATGAGGCGCACCGCCGCGCGCCCTCTTACTTGAATCGGTACGTGATCCGACCCTTGGTGAGGTCGTAGGGCGTCAGCTCGACGAGCACCTCGTCGCCGACCAGCACGCGGATGCGGTTCTTGCGCATCTTGCCGGCGGTATGGCCGAGAATCTCGTGATTGTTCTCGAGGCGGACGCGGAACATGGCGTTGGGCAAAAGCTCGACCACCTGGCCGCGCATCTCGAGCAGTTCTTCCTTGGCCATTTATCCTCTGTGCCGAAGCCTCTGACGGGCGGCGGTTTAACGGGCCGGGCGCGAAAAGGGAAGCGGCCGGCGGCGGCTCAGGCGGCTTCGCGGCGGCCGACCGGCTCGTGGCGATACCAGGCCTGGAACATCAGCACCGCCCAGATCGCCGGGGTGGAGTCGCGCCGCCCGGCGAGATGGTCGCGCCAGCGCTTCTGCACGGCCCTGGCGTCGAAATAGCCGTCGGCGGCCATCGCGCCCGGATCGAGCAGGGCTTCCGCCCAAGGCCGCAACGGTCCCTTCAGCCATTCCCCCACCGGGATGCCGAAGCCGGTCTTGGGCCGTTCGAACAGCGCGCGCGGCGCCTCGCGGTAGAGAAGCTCGCGCAGGATATGCTTGCCGCGCCCGTCTCTGATCTTCATCGCGAGCGGGATGCGGGCGGCGAGCTCGGCGACACGATGGTCGAGGAAGGGAACGCGGGTCTCGAGGCTGACCGCCATCGCCGCCCGGTCGACCTTGCACAAAATGTCGTCCGGCAAATAGGAAACGGCGTCGCAATACATCGTGCGCAGCGCGTCCGGGACGCCGGGCGCGACGTCGAGGTCGAGCGTGGCCTCCGCGACGCCGCCGCCCGCCCGGGCGCCGCGCACCGGCGAGGGTTCGAAGCTCCACTCGTCGAGGAAGCTGCGATAGACGTCGTCGAACGACCGGGCGGCGCCGGCGACGCGCAGGCCCTTCTTCACCTTGCTTCCGAAATGCGGCTGGTGCTCGCCGGGCAGCAGCCCCCACAGGCTGGACGGGAGCCGGCTGAGCGGGCCGCCTACGGCGGCGCGCACCGGGCGCGGCAGCCGGCTCAGCCGGCGCCACAGCGCCGGCGCGCCGAAATGCCGGTTATAGCCGGCGAACAGCTCGTCGCCGCCGTCGCCCGAGAGTGCCACCACCACCTCCTCGCGGGCGAAGCGGCTGACCAGATGCGTCGGTATCTGCGAGCTGTCGGCGAACGGCTCGTCATACATTTCCGGCAGCAGGGGGATCACTTCCTGGGCTTCGGCGGCGGTGACGTAGCGTTCGTGATGCGCCGTGCCGAGGTGGCGGGCGACCGCCTTGGCGTGCTCCGCCTCGTTATATCCCGCCTCCGCGAAGCCTATCGAATAGGTCCGCACCGGGATCCGCGAATATTTCTGGTAGAGCGCGACCACGGCCGAGCTGTCGATCCCGCCCGAAAGGAAGGCGCCGACCGGCACGTCGGCCACCGACTGGCCGCGGATCGCGGTGGCCAGCGCCGCTTCCAGCCGCTCCAGCGCCTCGGCCTCGTCGGCGATCGGATCGGCCAGGCCGCGCCGCACCACGTCGCGGTACGACCAATAGCGCGTCAGGGTCAGGCCGGCCTCGCCGCGTCCCTCGGCGGGGGGCGAGCGGCGGGCCTCGCGCGCGCCCTCGGGCGTCACCGCCAGGATGCAGCCGGGGAGGAGCTTGAACAGGCCCTCGTAGATGGTGAACGGCGCCGGCACGTAGGTCCGCGCGGCGAACAGGCCGAGCGCCTGGCGGTCGATCGAATTGGCGAAGCGCGGATGCGCCCGCACCGCCTTGAGCTCCGAGGCGAAGACGAAATCTCCGCCGGTCCAGCCGAAATAGAGCGGCTTCTCGCCGAACCGGTCGCGGGCCAGGCTCAGCACCCGCTCGCGCCGATCCCACAAAGCGAGCGCGAACATGCCGACCGCGCGCCCCAGCGTCTCGGCGAGGCCCCAGGCGGCGATGCATTCGACCAGGGTCTCGGTGTCCGACTGGCCGCGCCACCCGGCCCCGCGCCCCTCGGCGTCGAGCTCGGCCCGCAGCGCCGCGTGGTTGTAGATCTCGCCGTTATAGCTCAGCACCCAGCGTCCGTCGTTCGAGACCATCGGCTGGTGGCCGAGCGGCGACAGGTCGATGATCGAGAGGCGGCGGTGGCCGAGCCCGATTCCGGCCTCGGCGTCGATCCACACGCCTTCGTCGTCCGGCCCGCGATGCGCGATCGGCCGGGTCAACCGCCGGACGAGCTGCGGCGTCACCGCGTCGCGGGAAAGGAGGCCGGCAATTCCGCACATCGTTCCTGGGCACCTTGGTCTGGGCCGGCTCGCCGGAGCCGCGCGCGCCGCTATAGCTCAATCGGCACGAATGGGGGCAAAATCAATGAGGCCGGACGCTCAGATCAGCCGGCCCCGCGGCACGGCCTTGCCGTTGAGGATCAGCTCGCCCTCGACGATCGCGCTGTACAGGCCGGCATTGCCGCTGATCGTGTTGCGCCCGGTGAAATGGCCGCGCGGATAGCTTTGGGTGGGGGAACGCTGCGACATCGTGCAGTTCGAGAAGGTGACGACGTTCGTCGTCCAGGGCAGCACGGCTTTCGCCGTGAGGCGGAAGGCGCAGTGGCTGAACGTGACATTGGGATTGTCGGGCAAATCGGCGATCGGGCCGTCGGGGTTGCTGCCGGCATAGACGCGTCCGGTCGGGGACAAGGCCGGGTCATCGAGGAAGGTGCAGCCCTCGAAACGGGTGGCCCGCTGCGGCGCCGCCGCGTCGCCATAAGCGCGCACGAGCGGCCCGACGAAGCGGCAGGACGAAAAGCGCATTCCCGGCTTGTTGGGCCATACGGTCCAGCTGGTCGTGCCGATGAAGGTGCAGCCGGTGAAGCTGGCGCCGTCGCTGTCGCCCTGGTCGGCGACGACGCCGGGACCGACATTGTCGGAGAATTCGCAAGCGGAGAAGCTTAAGGCGCGCACCTTCTTGCCCGCTTCCGCCTCGATGTCGACGCCGGCGCCGGGGCTGCTCGCCACGCCCCCCTTGCCGGTGTGGCTGAACGTGCATTGGGAAAAGGCATAGCCCCGCCCGCCGACGATGCTGCACCCCTGGCGGCCGTTGCGCTCGCAGCGCACCTCCTCGAAGCGGCTGATGCCGCCGCGGTCGGCGTTGAGCCCATCGATGATGATGCCGTCGAGGGGGTGGTGGTGGGCGTACACACGCCGCACCGTCTCGAGCCCGCGATTATCGTAGAGGCCGATCCCGCTGCCGGGCAGCTGGTAGCCGACGTCCCCCCATGGGCCGCCGATCTGCATGCGGGGCAAATTGCCGTCGAGCTCGAGGTCGCTGATCTCGACGCTGCCGCTGCATTTCTCGACCTTGATCATCCACTTGTAGGGGCTCGACAGCTCGCCGCGCTTGAAATTGGGCATGGCGTTGCGGACGGCGCGGCCGCTCTCCCCATTGAAGGTGCCGAAGCGCAGGCCGGGCGCGCAGCGCAGCACCGCCCCGTTGCCCCGGATGACCAGCGGCCGGGTGCAGCCGGTGAACTCCATGATGCGGTCCGGGACGAAGGCATAGTCGTCGATCCGCAGCGGCCGACGCTGGTTCCCCACGAGGTAGGTCGTCTTGCGCAGCACGACCTCGCCGCCGCCTTGCCGCGATACGAAATCCGACATGGCCGCGAAGGCGTCGGTGTCGTTGGTGACGCCGTCGCCTTTGGCGCCGAAATCCTCGGGCCGGACCAGGCCGTCCGCTTGCCCTTGCGCCGCCGCGCGGCGGGAGGCGAGGCCGAGGCCCGCGGCGGCGGCCGCTCCGGCCATGAGGGTGCGTCTGTCCCAGTTCATGCCGGCCTGCCTGGCACGGCGCCCGTGAACGGCCCGTGACCGGCCCTCCCCTCCCCCGACGGCTGCTTGCGGGAGATCACCGGCCTGCCATCTCTTCCACTTCCGCCAGGGTCCGGTCGGTGTCCGGCCGCGCCGAAAACAACCAGTCCCGGCCCACGGAATCGGGGTTTATGTGCTCGCGCCTCTCGCAAGCGGCTTCGGTGAAGACGAAAAACCGGTAGCCGAGCGGCGCGAGCATCGCCTCGATGTCCTGGGCAGCGGCGAAACCGGGCAGGATTTCGCAGACGATATCAGGGCGGCGGCTGGCGACGAAGGCGGCTCCGCCTTGCAGCACGTCGAGCTCATATCCTTCGACGTCGAGCTTGACGATACAGGGGCCTTGGACATTCGCCGCTTCCCCGTCCAGCGTCCCTACCGGAATTTCGACCCCTTCGCTGAAGGCCGATCCGAGCGAGATCGAGGTCATATGGGATGCGACGTTCATCGAAACGGGCAGCTGGATAGACCCCTCGACACGTCCGAGCCCCAGTAGCTTGGGCACCACCCTGCGCACCATGTTGTTCTCGAGAACGTTGCGCACCGACAGGATGTAGTTCTCGGGCACGATCTCGTAGCTCTGCGCCGCAAGATCGGGGTTGCTGCGGGCGGCGATCAGCGCGCAGACGCTGGAATAGGCGCCGATATCGAGGAAGGTCGCCGCGTGCCGGCTGAGCAGCTCGATGGCCAGGAGCTTTCTCCGCTCGGCCATCGAGGTCGGCTTGCCTCCCCCCCAGTAGATATCGCGCGCGATAATGTCGGCCAGGCTGTCCAGCAGGTAAACCTGGTCGCCGGAAGCCAGGCGGTACGCCACGCGTGCCCGCGCCAAGGGTATCCGCGTCGCGACGGCGGTCGGGAGCACCGCCTTCGCAAAGGCATGTACGACGGAGTTTATTGGCCTCGCCGAGAGCGCCTTCGCTACGATTCGCTTGGCCCCGAACCAATCGAGCCGGCGTAGATCCTTCTGACTGTAGGTTTTCATATCCTAATCCTGCAAAGCCGGATCGCGCCCGTGACGCGCGCGCGCCAGGCTCTCGAGCAGAGTCTCCCACCGATCCGCGATTCCCGTCACCGAGAAGCGCTCGACCGTGGCCGGGGCCGCGTCACCGAGACGGACCCGCAACGCCTCCGACTCGATCAGCTCCCGGAGCGCGGCGGCGAGTGCCGCGACCCGGTCCTCGCCGGCGACCAGGAGGCCGTTGACCTGGTCGCGTACAAGTTCGTTCGTCCCCGGGCAATCGGCGAAGCCGATCACCGGAAGGCCGTGCGCCAGGGCCTCCGCCGTCGCAAGGCCGAAGCTCTCGTACAAGGAGGGCATGACGAAGATCTGGGCCGCCGCATATTCCCGTTCAATGTCCGGCTCGCGCCCGGGAATGGCCACCCGCCCCGCCAGCCCCAGCCCGTCGAGCCGTTGCTCCAGCCGCTGTCTCTCGCCGCCCTCGCCGATGATCCTGAGGTGCCAGTCGGGAAAGTCGGGGGCGAGGCGGCCGAAGGCCTCGATGAGTGTGCCATGGTCCTTCTGCGGCTCGAGTCGTCCCACGCACAGGATGGTCTTGCTCTGCGCGCCGCCGCCGGCGGGATCCGCCCGGGCCACCGGATTCACGGAGACCGGGTTGGGGATTACCGTCATCTTGCTTTGAAGCGCGCCGGGGAAGCTGTCTCGCACGGCATCCGAGATGATGGTCATCCGGGTCGAGGCCAGGCCGGCCAGGCAAACCAGCGTCTTCTCCAGCAACCGGCCGTCATAATGGTCGAAGACGATATGCTCGCTGGCGACGAGCGGAATTCCGGTCCGCGCCATGGCCGCGACGAGCGGCACGTAGGCGCTGTGCATGAACCCGATGACCACGTCGGGCGCCAGATCGGCGATTTCCTTTCTCAGCCGGCGCGCTCTTGCGAGCATCTCCCCAGCCGTGGTCCGGCGGGATCCCTTGCCAACCCCGATCTTCCGCTGCCTGACGCTCACCGGCAACGGGTAGAATACGGGCTCGTCGCGCGGATCGTAGCTCAGGACAGTAACGTCGTGACCGCGCGCCGCCAGCTCCGAGACGACATCGGTCAGCACGCGCTCGGCCCCGCCCGATCCCCCCTGCGGCGACAGCGTCTTTATGACGAAGAGAAGCCTCACGCCCCCTGCTTCCGCCCGCAGGCGACCCAGAAGGGCTCGTCCTCGCGAAACTCGATTGCGGTGAGGCCGCAGTCGATCATCATCTGCCGGATCTCGGCTTTCGAGAAACGCTGCTCGAGGCGGGTCCCGAAACGGTCGAGGGCATCCGTTCTCAGGCTGTAGAAGCTCCGGTACCGGTAGGCGCTGAGCGGAAAGGCGGAGACGGGGACGCCGGCCTTCTCGAGCAAAGTGGCGGCGCGGCTGAGGGGCCAGTAGACCAGCGCGGCGACCGCCGTCGTGCTCGCCTTGCGGAGCGGAAAGGGCAGGCGCGAGATGACCGCGCGACCCATTTCGCTCGTCTTCCAGACGGCCCGGAACCACGGCGGGCGGTTGTCGAAGCTGTAATAGAGGTAAACCAGGAAAGGCGCGCCCGGCTTCAGCTTGCGAACGCAGCTCGCCATCGCCGCCCGCGTGTCCGGTACGTGGTGCAGGACTCCCAGCGAGTATCCGAAATCCTGGCTCCCGTCGGCCAGGGGGATCGCATCCACGCCGGCGAGATGGAAGCTGACGTTGGCCACGCCGGCGAGGCGCCGCCTCGCGACATCCAACGCCTTGGGCGAGGGGTCGATGCAGTGCAGATGGCCGACGCGCTCCGCCGCGAGCAGCGCCCACCGCCCGGAGCCGCAGCCGAGATCGAACCCCTCGGCCCCGTCGGGCAGGCTGTCGAACGGGAAGGGCGAGAAATATTGCTCGAACAGCCGGCGGTGCTCGGCCGGAGGGAGGTCCTTCTGATCGTAGGCGTCCCACTCCTCGCCGAAGCCTTCGACCGTCTTTACGTCGATATTGCGGTCCGCCGCTTCAGCCATTGATGTTACCTTCACTCCGTCCGTGTGCCGCCGCCCTCTTGCGCAGCTCCGCCGGCTTTCGCAATCGAAGCCGTGCCGGTCCGCGCAGGCCGAGGTCGTGGGCGAGCAGGCGCTCCGCTCCGCCGCCTCGAATCGTCAGCGACTTGATCAAAGCGAGCTTCACGGCTGCCGGTCGTCGGCCGGGCCGGGGACCGGCGCCGCGCGCAGCCCGCGGGCGAGCATCCGGGCCATGCCGGCGACCGGCACGAGGCCCGCCTTCCAGGTGAGGAGGACCACGCCGGCGAGCAGGGCCGCCTTCACCGCGACGGCAAGGAGGCCGGGAAATGGCAAAGTCAGGCCGACCGCCGCCGCCGCCGCGCCCGCGGCCCAGGCAAGGAGGACGCGGCGCCACCGGACCGGGATCGGATAGAGCGGCTGGCTCAGCGCCACCCAGGCCGCGAGGAACAGGCAGGCTCCGGCCAGCGTGCCGATCGCCGCCCCGATCAGGCCGAAGGCGGCGATGAACGCCCAATTGCACAAGACGGCGACCAGCCCCGAGGCGATCGAGACCGCCATCTGCCGCTCGGTCCGCTTCGCCACCGCGAAGCCGGGGAAGAAGATGTAGAGCTGGAGGAAGAGCGATGCCGGGGCGAGGAAGATCACCAGCAGGCCGGCCGGGCCGTAGCCGGGGCGGTGGAGCAAAGCGACCGCTTCGGGCGCGAACAGGCCGAAGACGAGGCAGACCCACAGGCCGAGGGTCGAGAATATCTCGAAGAAGCGCGCCACGGTCGGCGCGGTCGCTTCCTCGTGATGATGCGACATGACGAGCGGCGTCATCGAGGATTGGGCGCCGAGCAGGACGAAGCCGGCCACGGCGGCGAACTGGCCGGCGAACGTGTAAGCGCCGACCTCGGCCATCCCCATCATCCGGGTGAGGATGAGCCGGCTGCCGTAAAGCGACGCCATCAGCGCGACGCTGGCCGGCACCAGCGGCAGCGAGAAGCGCAGCATGCGCGCGAGGTGAGGGCGGCTCGGCGGCGCGTCGATGGTCGCGCGCAACCGCCAGGCGCCGAGGGCGACGCTGGCCGCCGCGCCCAGCGCCTGCCCCGCCATGACGCCGCTGAGCGGCGCCGGCATCAGGGCCGCGAAGGCCACCGAAAGCGCGAGGGTGAGGGTGGCGAAGCAGAGGCTCACCAGGGCGTAGTCGACCGTGCGGAACTCCCACCGGAACTGGCTCTGCGCGAAGTAGAACAGGGAATTGAAGGCGAAGAAGGGGATGGCGAACCGGAAGGCGTCGAGCTCCGCGGCGTCGCCGAGTAGATAGATGCAGAGCGGCCGCGCGAAGACCAGCCCGAGGATCGCCCCGAGCCCCACCATGGCGGCCGTGAACCAGAAGGCGGAGGCGGCGTAGAGCCGCTTCGATACGCCGTCCGCCTCGCCGTAATGGCGCGCGAGGCCCTGGGTGACCTCGAGCGGCAGCACCACGTTGAGGATCGCGGCGAGGGCCAGAAACAGGCCCAGCGCGCCATATTGGGCGACCGAGAGAAAGAAAGGCAGGACCACCAGCGCGACGACGGCGGCGCCGCGCGCGAGCAGGTTGGCGACGGTATAGATCGCGGTCTGCCGGGCGAGGTTACCCAGCATCACGCTCGCTCCGCGGCCCGGTGGCGCGCGATGACGCCGTCATACATGGCGCGCTCGGCCGCGAAAATGGCTTCCCGGTCCGCGATCCGCATCGCGTGGGCGCGGACCGCCGTCGACAGGGAATGGCTCAATCCCGGGTCGCGCACGATCCTCAGCGCCCTTTCGCCCATCGCCGCGGCATCGCCGGGGGGGACGAGAAAGCCGGTGCGACCGTCGTCGATGAACTCCGCCTGCCATTCCAGCGCATAGGCGACGATCGGGGCGCCGGCCAGGCCGGCCTCCAGCAGGGCCATGCCCGTCAGCGGGGAAAGCACGACGCAATGGGGGAGCAGGCGGGCGAGCAGCTCCTGCGAGATCGCGCCGGTCAGCTTGATGCGGTCGGAGAGGCCCGACGCGTCGATCCGCGCCTGGAGGCCGTCGCGCATCGGCCCTTCGCCGGCGAGCAGGCCCCACACGCGGGGGTCTTCCCGGGCGGCGCGGATCATCGCCTCGAGCGCCTGGTCCGGCAGCTTCTCCTCGACCAGGCGTCCGACGCATATCAACGGACGCGCGTCGACGGGCAGGCCCAGTTCGACGAGCACGGAACGGTCCTGGCGGCGCGCGTCGGCATCGGCAAGATGGCCCGCGAACAGGAATTTGCTGGTGCTGATGATGGAGGTGCGCCCCGCCACGGCGCCGTGGGCGAGGACATAATCGAAATTGTTGCGGTTGCCGACGACGACATGGTCGGCGCGGCGCAGGACGAAGCGGATGATCGCGTCCTGGATCCGCTTGGAGGGAACCAGGCGCGGCATGGCGAGGCAGCGCGCGCTGCTCCACAATTCGTCCCAATTCCCATAGACGGCGACGACGAGCGGCCGTTTGAGGCGGCGCGCCATCCAATAGCCGAAGAGGCCGCCATAGACCGCGTCGGTGGCGTAGACGAGCGAGACGCCGCGGCGGCGCAGGCGATCGGCCAGCGCCTTGAACAAAGCGCGCTGGGTGAGCAGGAAATCGAGCGGGGCGAGCGGCCTGGGCAGGCCGCAGGCGAGGGCGACGCCCTGAATCTCCATTTGGCGACGCGACAGCCGGTGAACCTCGACCGAGCGCACGTCGGGCTCGGCGCGGTCGGCGATCGGGTGGAGGCCCCAGACCCGGCCGAAATAGTCGCCCGAATGCCGCGCTTCCCAGAAGCCCTGCTGGCGCCGGCGCATCGCCTGCACGGTATAGGCCATGTCGATGTAGAGGACCGACTTCACGTCCGCCCCCCTTTTCCCGGGCCGGCGCGCATCTAGGCCGGATCCCCGGCTTTCGCTTCGCCGTCCCCGGCCGATCCGACGATGCGCGCGGGCGCTCCCGCGGCCTTGGCGCCCGGCGGCAGGTCGGCCAGCACGACGCTGCCCGCGCCGACGATGCAGCCGTCGCCGATCGTCACGCCCTTGGCGACGATGCTGTTGGGCCCGATATAGCAGCGGTCGCCGATCGACGTGGCGGCATGTTCGAAAGGGGCCTCGCCGCCGGACACGGCCCAGCGGACGGTGTCGTGGCTGTAGATCTGGACCCCCGCCGAGATCGAGCAATAGGCGCCGATGCGCAGCCCGCCCGAGCCGTCCAGCACGGTGCCCGGGCCGATCCAGCTATGGGCGCCGACCTCGACCGCGCCGATGACCAGCGCGCTGTCATAGATAGAGCTGCCCTCGCCGAAGCCGAGCAGCCGCGCCTTCTCCCAGCGGTCGACGACATAGTCGCCGAACGGCAGGGTCCGCCGGTAGCGCGCCGCGACCTCCTCGCGGCGGTCGCGCCACAGCTTGCGCAGCGTCTCGAGCAGGCCCTCAGCCACGATTGCCCCGCAGGAATTGCTCCACGTTGAGCAGCGACCAGATGAGCAGGCGGCGGTTGGCGGTGCCGTGCAGATGGTCGTTGATCAGCTCCTCCACGGCGGTGCGGTCGAGCAAATCGTAGATCAAGGCGTTGCGGTCGAGCAGGGTGCGGCGGACGAAATCGATGCTCTCGCCCTTGAACCAGGTCGCGTCCGGCGCGGAGAAGCCCTGCTTCTCGGCCTGGGTCACTTCCTCGGGAATGAAGCGCCGCATCGCGTCGCGCAGGATCTGCTTTCCGTCCCGGGTCTTTTCGAAGAATTGCGCCTGCTTGCCCGGCTCGTTCTCGTTGATCCGCGCCACCTTCGAGAGGTTGTTGAGCTTCAGGTGAACCGGGCAGCGCATGGCGAAATCGACGAGGTCGTTGTCGAGGAACGGCACGCGCGTCTCGAGGCTGTGCGCCATGCTGAGCTTGTCCTCGACCACGAGCAGGCCGTGCAGGAACGTCTTGCATTCGAAATAGAGCGAATGGTTGATGTAGTTCTCAGGCGAGCCGAGATCGTCCTCATGGTGGCGAAAGACGCTCTTGAAGATGTCCCGGGTCGAGACGTCTTTTACGTCCCCCCAGATCGGCGCGAAGACGCGCTTGATCTCCTGATTGCGGATCAGCCGCTGCCAGAACAGGTAATATTTGTCGATATAATGGTCGAAGTCGTCGTTGACGACGGCCCGATAGTAGCGCCAGGGATAGCCGCCGAACAATTCGTCGCCGCCGGCGCCGCTCAGCACCACCTTGACGAACTTGCTGGCCAGCTGGGCCGCGTAGAAATTCGGGTAGCTCTGGCCGACGCGCGGTTCCTCGAGGTGGTAGGCGAGGCGCGGCATGGCCCGTTCCATGTCGCCGGCCTTGAGCACCATCTCGTAATGCTCGGTCTTGAAATGGTAGGACATCGCCTCCGCCTTCGCCCGCTCGTCGAAGCCGAGCTCGATGCCCGAGGCGGAGCTGAGGTCGAACCCGCAGGTGAAGGTCTTGAGATAGGGGAAGGAGGTCGCCGCGACCGCGGTGATCGAGCCTGAATCCATGCCGCCGCTGAGATAGCTGCCGAGCTCGACGTCGGCGACGAGCTGCCGGTTCACCGCCTGCTTGAACAGCCGGTTGAGCTCCTCGCGATATTCCTCGTCCGAGGCGGGGCGGTCCGGCTCCCGGAAGTCGAAATCCCAATAGAGATGCCGCTCGAGCTCCGGCTTCGGCTTCTTGAGGTCGAGGATCGCGTAATGGCCGGCGGGGAGCAGCTCGATGCCCTCGATCAGGGTCCGGTCGGTGAAGATGTTCTGGAAGGTGAAATATTCGACCAGGGCCTGGCGGTCGATGGTCCGTTCGGAACCGGGAACTGCGAGGATCGCCTTCTGCTCCGATCCGAAGATGAAGGCGTCGCCGGTGCGGCGGACGTAGAGCGGCTTGATGCCGTAGCGGTCGCGGGCGAGCAGCAAGGTCCGGTCGCGCCGGTCCCACAGCGCGAAGGCGAACATGCCGTTGAGCTTGTTCAGCGCCGCGACGCCCCATTCGGCGAGCGCGTTGAGCAGCACCTCGCTGTCGGTCTGCGAGCGGAACCAATAGCCCTTCGCCTCGAGCTCGGTCCGCAGCTCGCGGTAATTGTAGATCTCGCCATTGTAGGTGAGCAGGTAGCGGTGGTCGGCGCTGACCATCGGCTGGTGGCCGAGCGGGGACAGGTCGATGATCGCCAGCCGGCGGTGGCCGAGCCCGACATTCCCCTCGATCCACTGTCCCTCGCCGTCCGGGCCGCGGTGCGCGACCGCGTCGGTCATCCGCTTGAGGACGACCGGGGAAACGGCGGAGCCGTCAAGGTTGATGAGGCCGGCGATCCCGCACACGCGCGTTCATCCCCTTTTCTTGGCGATGATCGTGATGCCGGCGGGCTCGATCACTTCCCTCTCGACCGTCAGCCCGGCTTCGGCGCACCATCCGCGCACTTCCTCCGGGGTCTGGCGGAAGGCGTTGGCCGGCGCATACCAGTCGTAATTGATGTGGTTCATCGCCTCGAAGTCGAGGTCCGGATGGTAGAACATCTTGGCAACATGCCAATAGAAAAGCCGCTGGACGTCGATGCGGCCGGCGGGGATGCCGAGCAGGTCGATCGGCTCGGGTATGTCGATCTCGGCGCCGAGCTCGCCCAGCGCGACGCCGAGCCGGGTCAGCGGCTCCATCGCGTTCCAGGCGTCCTGGGGCGCCATCGCGCGGAGCTCGCCGCGTATATAGTCGTCGGTGAACTCCCGGATCGGGCCTTTTTTAGCGTAAACGTAGAAGAGGAAGCGCCCACCCGGCTTCAGCAGCCGCGCCAGGGCGACCAACGCCCCTCGCGTCGAGTTGGTATGATGCAATACCCCTTCAGAGAAGATCAAATCCACCGTCTCCGCCTCGAAGGGCGGGTTGCTGACGTCGGCCTGGACGAAGCCCGCCTCGAGGCCGCGCTCGGCAAATCGCTGCGCCGCGACGTCCACCGCCTCGGAAATGTCGACGCCGAGGTAGCGGATGCGCGGCACGATCGGCCCGAGCAGCTCGAGCCCCGACATGGCGGCGCCGCAGCCCGCGTCGAGCAGCAGCGGCCGTTCGCCATGCTCGGCGAGCCAAGGCGCGTTGGCGACGTCGCCGTAGCGCTCGACCAGCCAGCTGCGCATGAGATCGAGGGAGGAGCGCGATTCGAACGTCTCGCGCTTCTTCCACTTGAATCCGAACGTCTCCTCGGTCTGCGCCTGGGCGTCAGAAAGGAGCGACCGCTGGCGCGGGATGCCGGCTTCGACCACGAAATCCTGTCCGCCGATCGAGCGGTCGCCGTCCCACGCCCCGTCTACGCCGAGATACTCCCACAGCCAGTCCGGCTGGCGCGCCTCAGAGCGCGCAGAGGGCGTCGATGACATAGTCGTAATCATCCTTGTTCATGCGATTGTGCAGCGGGATCGCCATCGTGTTGCGGTCGCAGGCCAGGGCGCCGGGGAAATCCTCGTCGGCATAGCCGAAGCGGTCGCGATAGAGGCCGAGGCGGTGGACGGCGTGCGTCCCGGGCCGCGTCGATATCCCCTTTTCCTGAAGCCGCTCCATGATGTCGTTGCGCGGCATCGGCGCGGATTGGGGATCGACGTAGGTCACGAAGGCTTGCCAGGCATGGACGCCTTCGCCGCCGAAGCTCGGCATGCGCAGCCAGCCCAGCCGCTGCAGCCCGTCGCGATAATATTCGGCCCATTGCTGCCGCTCGGCGATGAAGCGGTCGAGCTTGCCGAGCTGCACCATGCCGACGGCGCCCTGCAAATCGGTCATCCGGTAGTTGAAGCCGAGCAGGTTGAAATCGGGCAGCAGGTAAGGCCGCGGCCCGGCGTGGCGCTGCTCCTCCGAGATCGCGGCGCCGTGATTGCGCATCATGTTGGCGATGTCGGCAAGCTCGGCGTCGTCGGTCGTCACCATGCCGCCCTCGCCGGTGGTGATCGACTTGCGCGGGTGGAAGGAGAAGGCGGCGGCGTCGGCGAGGCCGCCGGCGGGTCGGCCCTTGTACGAGGCGCCCGCGGCGCAGGCGGCGTCCTCGACGATGCGGACCGACGCGGGCAAGGCGGCGCGGATCGCGTCCATGTCGGCGCAGAGGCCGAACAGATGGACGGCGATCAGCGCGCGTGTCCGCTCCGTCACCTTGGCGGCCACCGCGGCGGGATCGATATTGTAGGTTTCGGGATCGACGTCGACCAGCACCGGGGTGGCGCCGCAATAGAGGACGACGTTCGCCGTCGCGACCCAGGTGAAGGCGGGGACGATCACCTCGTCGCCCGGTCCGATGCCCATCGCGGCGAGGATCAGATGGAGGCCGGTGGTGCAACTCGTCGTCGCCAGCGCGTGCGCGACCTGGTGGCGCTCGGCGAAGGCCTTTTCGAATTGCGAGACGGCGGGCCCCTGGGTCAGCCATCCCGACATCAGCGGGCCCTTGCAGGCCTGCCATTCCTCTTCCCCGGTGGAGGGGACCGAGATCTGGATGTTGCGGATGCCCTCGCTCATGCCGCGATCCCCGCGGCGGTGCGGCGGGCGTCGACTTCCGCCTTGTGCGCGGCCCGCCAGGCGATAAGCCTTTCCAGGCCTTCGCGCAGGCCGATCTCGGCGGTGAAGCCGATCTCCGCCGCCGCCCGGTCGGGCGAGCCGATGCGATTGCGCACCAGGGTGGCGGTGCTGCGCGGAGCGTAAGTGATCGGCCGGTTGGAGCCGGTGAGGTCGATCAGCATCTCGGCGAGCTCCCGCAGGGAGGTGCGCCGGCCGGTGCCGACATTGTAGAAGCGGTCGGTGGCGTCGCCCTGCATCGCGCGCACATTGGCGAGCGCGCAATCCTCCACCGCCACGAAATCGAAGGCTTCCGACCCGTCGCCGTGGATCGTCGGGGATTCGCCGCGGTCGATCGCGTCGAGCATCCGCATGATCACGGCGATATAGGCGCCCCGATAGTCCTGGCGCGGGCCGTAGACGTTCATGTAGCGCAGGCCGGCATAATCGAGGCCGTAGCGGTGGTGGTAGGCGCGCAGCATGGCCTCGCCGCAAATCTTCGTGGCCCCGTAGAAATTCTGGTTGTTGAAGGGGTGGTCCTCGGTCATCGGTTCGGTGACGGCGTCGCCGTAGACCGAAGCCGAAGAGGAATAGACCAGGCGCTTGACGCCCGTGCGGACGCAGGCGTCCATCACGTTGAACGTCCCGCGCACGTTCGTCTCGAAGGCGCTCCTGGGGAATTCGTGGCACTGGAGCAGCCACAAAGCGGCGAAATGGAAGACGCCGTCCGCGCCCTCGAAGGCGGATTCCATGATGTCGGTCTGCAGGATGTCGCCGCCGATGTCGTAGATCCTGACCCGCGGGTCCTTCAGCGCGGCTTCCAGATTTTCGGCGCGGCCGCGGACGAAATTGTCGTAGACGACGATCTCGCCGACATCCTCGCGAAGGAGCCGGTCGACCGTATGCGAGCCGATCAGGCCGGCACCGCCGACGCACACGAGTTTACGCCCTTTCAGGTCCATTTTTCTTTCTCAAATCAGTATGTTCTGGTCGCAGACATGCCTCGCGAACGGGAAGGCGCTCGTGAAGGCGGGAGAGATGGCGTTAAGCACATGCGTCGAAGCGGGTCTAGCCTCGACGAGAAAGTCGGTGACCAGCTCGCCGCTGCGTTTGTCGAGCATTTGCGCGCGGATGCCGACCTTGTCGCAGGCCAGCAGATCGGCGGGCTTGAGCCGCGGCAGGAGCTCGCGCGCGGCCTCGGCGAACCAGGGCTTGAAATAGCGCCGTCCCTCCTGCCAGGCGAGGCGGCGGAAGCCGTTGCGCCCCGACAGATACTGGCGCGCGAGGTGGGAGAGGATGCGGGCGAGCTCCGGCCCGGTGACGCCGCCGAGGCCCCGGTAATTCTCCCGTCCGAAGGCCGGCACCGCGGTCGGCCCGACATAGACGTCGCCCTCGATCGAGGTCGTCGTGTGAACGCCGAGGAACGGCACGCGCAGGTCCGGCACGGGATAGACGAGGTGCCGGATGTCGAGCCCGGCGCGCGGGTCGAGCTTCCAATAGAGGCCCTTGAAGGGAAGCAGGGTATAATCGAGCCCGGCGCCGAACATATGCGCGACGCGGTCGGCGTGGAGGCCGGCGGCGTTGACGGCATGGCCGTAGGCGATCGTCTCACCCGACCAGTCGAGCTCGCGCGCCTCCGCCCGCACCGCGGTCAGCGTCCCGCCGCAGACTATGTCGATCCCGGCCGCGCGCGCTTCGGCGGCGACGCTCGCCATCACCGCCGCGGCGCTGACCACCGATGTGCCCGGCACGAGCAGAGCTTGGCCGGTCGCCGAGCGCGCCTCGGGCTCCGCTTCCTTCAGGGCCTGCGCGTCGAGCCGCTCCACCGCCACGCGGTTCGCCGCGGCCCGGCTTTCGAGCAGATCGAGCTGCGGCCCGTCCTCGGCCCGCACCGGCACCAGCACCTTGCCGAGCCGCCGCACCGGCAGGCCCCGCTCCTCGCAATAAGCGGCCATTTCGCGCGCGCCCTGGCCGCAGACCTGGGCCTTGAGCGAATTGGGTGGATAATAGATGCCGCTGTGGAGCACGCCGCTGTTGCGCCCGCTCGAATGGCGGCCCGGCGCGGCTTCCTTCTCGAGCACGACGATCCGCGCCGCCGGGCTGCGGCGTTTCAGCTGGTGGGCGATGGTCAGGCCGACGATGCCGGCGCCGATCACCACGAAGTCGGCCGTGCGCGGGAGCATCAGGCGGGGCGCACCGCCTCGACCAGCGCGGCGACGATCGCGTCCTGCTCCGCCTCGCCGAGATCGGCGTGCATGGGAAGGCTCATCACCCGCTCGGCGGCGGCGTCGGCGCGCGGCGTCGGGCCGCCGCCGCTCCGGTTGCTGTAGGCGGGCTGGCGGTTGAGCGGGATCGGATAATGGACGGCGGTCGGAATCCCGGCCGCCTTGAGCCGCTCCTGGGCGCCGGCCCGGTCGTCGACGAAGATCGTATATTGCGCGAAGGCGCTGGTGCGGTCGTCGCGTTGCACCACCCGGCTTATGCCTTCCGCGTCGAGCTTCTCGTTGTAGCGCGCGCCGATCGCGAGGCGACGCTCCATCTCCCACTCGAAGCGCTTGAGCTTGGCGAGCACGATTGCGCATTGCAGCGTGTCCATGCGGCCGCCGACACCGACGCGGGTGTGGACGTAGCGCCGCGACTGGCCGTGGACGCGGATCTCGCGGCAGGCCTCGGCCAGCGCCGGCTCGTTGGTGAAGAGGGCGCCGCCGTCGCCGTAGCAGCCGAGCGGCTTGGACGGGAAAAAGCTCGTGCAGCTCATTGTCGCCAGGTTGCAGCTCTTGCGGCCGCGATAGTCGGCGCCGAAGCTCTGCGCGGCGTCGTCGATCACCGGTATGCCGCCGTGCCGCTCGCCGACGGCGTTGATCTCGTCGAAGTCGCAGGGCTGGCCGTAGAGGCTGACCGGTATGATCGCCCGCGTGCGCCGGGTGATCTTGGCCTCGATCAGGCGGGCGTCGATATTGCAGGTGTCGGGCTCGATATCGACGAACACCGGCGTCGCCCCCAGCAATGCGATGACCTCGGCGGTGGCGGCGAAGGTGAACGGGGTGGTGAGAACCTCGTCTCCGGCGCCGACGCCCAGCGCCATCAGGCTGATCAGCAGGGCCTCGGTGCCGCTCGCGACCGAGACGCAATGGTCCGCGCCGGTATAGGCGCACAGCGCGCGCTCCATCTCCTGGACCTCGGGCCCCATGATGTACTGGCCGTGGTCGAGGACCCGGGCGATCGCCTCGCCGACTTCCTCGCGCAGGGCCTGATACTGGCTCCTGAGGTCGATGAAGGGCATCATTTCGGCTGGCATCGTACCGCGTCTCCGGAGAGGATATATTCGTCGCCGGTATGCGGGCAGCGCGCCCGCCCCTCGCCGCTCGCGGGAAGCTCGAGCCGTTCGCCGTGGCGGCTGATCCAGCCGATTTGCCGGGCCGGCACGCCGGCGACCAGGGCATAGGCCTTGACGTCGCGGGTCACCACCGCGCCGGCGGCGACGAAGGCGAACTCGCCGATCGTCGTGCCGCAGACCACGGTCGCGTTGGCGCCGAGGGTTGCGCCGCGGCGCACCAAAGTGTCGCGATACTCGTCCTTGCGTTCGACGAGGGAGCGCGGATTGTGGACGTTGGTGAACACCATGCTCGGCCCGCAGAACACGCCGTCCTCGAGCGTGACGTTGTCGTAGACCGAGACGTTGTTCTGGATCTTGCAATCGTCGCCGATGACGACCCGGTTGCCGACGAACACGTTCTGGCCGAGCGAGACCCGCCGGCCGATCCTCGCCCCGGCGCAAACGTGGACGAAGTGCCAGACGCGCGAGCCGTCGCCGATCGCGGCGCCTTCGTCGACGATCGCGCTTTCATGGCGGAAATAGTCGCTCACCGGCGCGCCGCCGCCAGCGGGTGATAGTCTCCCGAAAGCCCCCGCGGCTCGGCATTGCGGATCGCCGCGACCGTCGCGATGGCGCAGCGATTGTCCTCGAGGCCGAAACCCTGCCCCGCCAATATGCCCTCGTAGCTGCGGGTGTGGAGGTCCGCGAAGCCGCCGGAAAATTCGATCTCCTCGCCGTCGATGGTGATCGAGCGGTAGGTGCGCTGCCCGGCCGCGCGGGGCCCCTCGGGGACGTCTTCCTGCTCGACCGACAGGAACCAGCGGACCCGGGCCCTGTCATATTCGAGATAGCCGGCGGCGCGGGTCGGCTCCGAAAGATGCACCCGATTCTCCTGCGCGTCGCCGAACACGAAGTGGAGCATGTCGAAGAAGTGGACGCCGATGTTGGTCGCGATGCCGCCTGATTTCTTGAGGTCGCCCTTCCAGCTGTGGAGGTACCAGAGGCCGCGCGAGGTGACGTAGGTCAGGTCGACGTCGTGCTTGCGGCCCTGGCCCGCCTCGGTCCGCACCCGCTCGCGCAACGCCACGATGGCGGGGTGGACGCGCAGCTGCAGGATCGTGTTGACCCGCCGGCCGGTGGCCTGCTCGACGTCGATCAGCCCGTCTATGTTCCAGGGATTGAGTACCAGCGGCTTCTCGCACACCGCGTCGGCGCCGCTCCTCAGGGCGAAGCGGACGTGGCTGTCGTGGAGATAATTGGGCGAGCAGATGGAGACATAGTCGATGGCATCGCCGCCGCCGCCGCGGTGAAGCTTGTCGACATGACGGTCGAACCGCTCGAACTCCGTGAAGAAGCTCGCCTCGGGGAAATAGCTGTCGATAACTCCGACGGAATCGCTCGGGTCCATGGCGGCGATCAGCCGATGGCCCGTCGCCTTGATCGCCTGCATGTGCCGCGGCGCAATGTAGCCCGCGGCCCCGATCAGAGCAAAATTCTTCATGACTTACGAGGGCCTGTGGCTGAGGGACGCGCAGCCGCTCCGTGCACGCCGGCGCCTGTTAAAGCCTCCCCCGCTCGCACGCAAGGGTGCGGCGCGGCGCCGGCCGCTCGCCGCTTGCCTGTCCTTCGTGCCGCTGCCAAAGGATGGCCCTCCCGCGCCCCGCCGCCCCGTCTCATGGTCGCCCCGAGTGAAGCTAGCCGTCATCGTCGACCGCCTCACCCTGCCGCGATGGGCCGCGCGGGCATTGGCGGCGCTTGAGCCGGGGACACAGCTCGTCATCCTCAACTGCGTCAATACGCCGCCGTCGACGAAGCGGCTGCGGAACGGCCTCTATTACCTGCTGAACATCCTGTCGGTGCGCAACGCCGAGACCCGCGCGGTCCCGGTATCGCAAGTCCCCGGTGTCACCGAAGTCGTCGACTTCGACGCCGAGGCCGACGGCAACTGGCAGCGGCTGCCGGATTGGCTGCTCGACCGCCTCGAGGCCGAGGCGCCGACCGCGATCGTCAAGTTCGGCATGCACCTGCTGCGGGTGCCGGGCCCGGAGCGCCTGGCCGTCCCGATCCTTTCCTACCACCACGGCGATCCGGAGCATTTCCGGGGCCGGCCGGCGGGTTTCTACGAGCTGCTGACCGGGCAGCCGGTGATGGGGCAGATCGTCCAGATCCTTTCCAATCGCCTCGATGCCGGAGAGATCGTGGCCTTCGCCGAGACGAAGGTGCACCGGCACAGCTATCGCGCCACGCTGGTCGAAGCCTATCGCCACTCGCCGCTGCTTCTGCCGGTCGCGCTGGCCAACGCCGCCGTCGGCCGGCGTCTCGCCAAGGAGCCGCGCGGAAAGAATTACCGGCTCCCCGCCAACGGCACGGTGGCGTCGCTCGCCGGGCGCCTCGCGCTGCGCAAGGCCGCACGCCTCGCCTACGGCGCCTTTTTCGAGAAGAATTGGCGCGTGTCGACCGCCTCCCTCTCTGCCGACGCGCTGCTCGCCACGCCCGCGACGGCAATCCCGGCGGCCGGCGAATGGCGCAACCTGCCCCTTCCCGACGGCTACCGGTTCATCGCCGACCCTTTCTTCGCGCCGGACGGGAAAGGTTTGATCGTGGAGGCCCTGCGCGCGGCGACGGCGCGCGGCGAGATCCTCCTCCTCGACGGCGGCGCCCCACGGCGGCTGTCGGAGGCCGGCGCTCATTTCAGCTATCCCGGCACTGTTCGTGAGGGGGACGCGGACTATCTCGTCCCCGAAATGTCCGACGGCTCGCCCCAGCGGGTATTCCGCCTTTCGGCCGCGGACGTCGAAGATTGCGGCGAGCTCGACCTTCCCGGACGGCCGCGACTGCTCGACCCGACGTTGTGGCGCGGGGCGGACGGCCTCTTCCTGTTCGCCAACGATGCCGCCGAGGGCCCTTCCGTGCTGAGATTGTGGCGGTCGGACGGGCTGTTCGCGCCCTTCCGGGAGCATCCAGCGAGCCCGATCCTGCTTTCTCCCGCGGGCGGGCGGATGGCCGGCGCCATTCTAGATCTCGGCATCGGGCTCGTCCGGCTCGGCCAGGACCTGCGCGGGGATTATGGCGACGGGCTCCTGCTGCACCGGATCGACCGCCTGTCGCGCGAGGACTATCGCGAGACGCCGTTCGGCGCGATCCGTTTCACCGGCCTGCGCGGGCCTCACACCCTCCAGCTGCGCGACGGCCTCGCGGCTTTCGACTGGTACAAGAACCGCTTCCACCCGCTGGCCGGGCTGCGCCGCATGAAGATGTCGCGGATCAAATAGTCGGGTCGTCGCTGCCGATCGGGTAGACGCGATAGGGCACCCAGAGCTCGGCGTGGCGGGCGTAATTGAGCCAGACGAACTGCACCGCCGCCGAATAGAGGATCACCCCCGCCAGGACGAGTCCGCTGGTCCTGCCCCGCCCGATCGCGTCGGGCAGGCGCGACAAGACGTAGAGCTGCAGCGGGATCAAATAGAGCGCCATGCGGTCGACGGCGGTCGAGGAGCTGATCACGAACAGCAGGACCATGGCCGCGCAGGCCGCGATCGAGAAGTTGCGCCACAATTTGCGTTGCTGCTCGTCCCCGGCCGCGATCCGCCGCTGCAGCAGCAGGAAGAGCAGGGCCGGGGGGATGTTCATGGCGATGCGGACCGCGGCGCCGCCCGAATCGTACTGGGCGTCGATATAGTTGGTGACGAGGCGGTCGATCGACGATTGGATGAACAGGTAATAGAGCATGATGCCGAACAGGAGCATGATCAGCAGCGTGACGAGGCGCGACTGGCGCACCGACAAGGCCGCGATCGGCAGCACGACGATCGCCGACTTGTGGAACAGCACGGCGGGAATGACGTAGAGGGTGAAGGCCCAGAGCTTGCCCTGCTCGAGCCGCGACAGGCCGGCGAGGATGATGCCGATGGCGACGCCTTGGCGGGAATAGCCCATCGCCACCACGATCACCAGATAAGGGATGGCGGCCAAAGCGGCGAGCCAGGGATTGGGCTGCTGCGCGCAGAAGCGGACCAGGCCCCAGGCGAAGATCGCGCCGCATACCAGATTCACGGCCCAGATGCGCAGGCCGAGCGCGTTGACCAGCCAGTTGAGCGCCGAATAAGCCGGGTCGCCCACGGTCAGGGCCTCGCGCAGGTCCAGCCAGCTCGCATCCTCGAACATCTGCGCATAGGGTTCCCAATCGCCGCCGACATGGTAGCGCAGGCCGATCATCACGGCGACGGCGAGCGCGCCCAGCGC
>JBJMTY010000161.1:0-4473 GCA_045811445.1 Allosphingosinicella sp.
AGCCTGGGCGGCGGCCGACGCCTTCTCGTAGAACCTTTTCACCGCCCGTCCTGGCGCTTCCAGTGGCGCGAGAGGGCGGCCGGCCCCCAGAAGCTGGCGGCGAGCCCGCCGACGATCAGCGGCAGGCCGAGCAGCGGGATACCGCCGCGCACGACGAGGTCGGTCTGCCACAAAGCGAGGCCGATCAGCACGACGAACGTGCCGGCGATCCGCACCAGGTTCACGATGATGAAGCGGTTGCGCCAGAGATCGTCGTTCGGGGGAGTCATGCCGTTTCCTTCGCATCGGGCACCATCGCGTCCGCCATCGCCGCCTCGCCCCGCGCGCTGAGCGCCGCGGCGAGCCGCGCGCGGACCTCGGGCGGCTTGTCCTGATCGAGCTTGGCGGTGCCGCGCCACGCCGTCACGTGCAGCTCGAAACCGGCGATGGCGTTCAGCAGCGCCTCGTATCGCGCGCCGTCCATCCGCGCCTTGGTCCATGCGGGCTTGGGCGCGAGCCGCGCTTCGTTCGCCGCCGAGAGGCCGTCGACCAGAGCGACCAGCGCCGCCCGATCGAGCGCGCGGACCGGACCGGCCAGCTCGAGCGCGACATAGTTCCAGGTCGGCACCCGGCCCTCGAGCCCGTACCAATCGGGGCTGATATAAGCGTGCGGCCCCTCGACGAGCAGCAAGGCCTCGCCGCCCTCGGCCAGAGCCGGCCACGCCGAATTGCCGCGCGAGACGTGGAAGCGCACCCGGTCGCCGTCGAGCAGGAACGGCACGTGCACCGCGCGCAGCCCGTCCGCCGCCGCGACGATCACCGCGCCGAAGCCGATGTCGGCCACCAGCGCCGCCATCTCGTCCCGCCCGGTCAAATGGAACTTGCGGTTGGGGTGCATCAGCGCCGCCCCCGGCTGCGCCGTTCGCCCTTGCGCTCCTTGCGCCGGGCCTTGGCGGCGGCCGCGGCGGCGCGGCGCTTGCCTTCCGCCGTCTCGCCGAACTTGACCTCGTCGAGCGGCAAATCGCCTTCCGCCGGGTCGAAGCCGAGGCTGGCCAGGCTCTCGGCGAAATGCTCCGCCGGCTCGGCCGTGACGTCGATCCGGCCGCCGTCGGGATGGTCGATCCTCAGCCGCCGGGCGTGGAGGTGGAGCTTGCGGCTGATCGTGCCGGTGAGGAACGCTTCCTGCCCGCCATATTTGCCGTCGCCGACGATCGGATGGCCGATCGCCGCCATGTGGACGCGCAACTGGTGGGTTCGACCGGTGAGCGGCTGCAGCTCGACCCAGGCGGCGCGGTTCCCCGCCCGGCCCAGCACCCGGTAGCGCGTCCGCGCCGCCAGCCCCTCCTCCTCGTCGACATGCATCTTCTCGCCGCCGGTCCCGGGCTGCTTGGCGAGCGGCAGGTCGATATAGCCGTCCTTCACCTCCGGCACGTCGACGACCAGGGCCCAATAGACCTTGCGCGCGGTGCGGCCCGAAAAGGCCTTGGAGAAGAAAGCGGCGGCGCGGGCGGTGCGGGCGAGGAGCAGCACGCCCGACGTATCCTTGTCGAGCCGGTGGACGAGCTTGGGCCGCTGCCCGGCTTCGTCGGCGAGCCCGTCGAGCAGTCCGTCGAGATGGGTGCGGGTCTTGGTGCCGCCCTGGGTGGCGAGGCCCGGCGGCTTGTTGACGACGATGGCGGCGGCGTCGCGGTGGATGACGATCTCGTTGACGAAGGCCACTTCGTCCTCGCTGAGCGCCGGACGCGCGACCTTGGGCTTGGGCGCGGCGGGCGGCTCGGCCGGGGGCACGCGGATCGTCTGGCCGGCCTCGATCCGGTCGCCGGGGGCGGCGCGCTTGCCGTCGATGCGGAGCTGGCCGGTCCGCGCCCAGCGCGACACCCGGTTGAAATTCTCGTCGGGCAGATGCCGCTTGAACCAGCGGTCGAGCCGGATGCCGTCATCGTCGGGCGCGACGGTGAAGCTGCGCACTTCGCTCATGCCAGGGCCCGCCCCAGCCACCAGCCCGCGAACAGCAGGCCGAGCGCGCCCAGCACCGAGCCCAAGGCATAGCCCGCGGCGAGCCCCGCCTGCCCGCGCTCGAGCATCAGGAACAGATCGAGGCTGAAGGCGGAGAAGGTCGTGAAGCCGCCCGCCAGGCCGACGCCCAGCAGCAGCCAGAGCGGCCGGTCCGCCCGCCCCTCGGCCACCATCGCGCCGGCGAGCAGGCCGAGGGCGAGCCCCCCCGCGAGGTTGACGATCAGGGTGCCCCACGGGAAGCCGGGGCCGATCTGCCTCAGCGCGGCGCGGCCGACCTCGTAGCGCAAGCCCGCGCCGGCGGCGCCGCCCAGCAGCACGTAGAGGAGGTTCGGCATGGCCGCGATGTAGCGACCCGCTCCGCGACTTGCCAGCGCCGGTTAGCGCCCGTTGTTGACGGTGATCGCGCCGGTGCTGCCCGAGCCGGTCGGGGTGACGGTGAGGTAATAAGCGTCGTCGCCCTTGGTCCCGCCGAGGATATGGTCGCCGTCCCTGATCTGGTGCTCGGACGAATAGCCGGCGCGCACCGCCTGGGTGTTGTACCAGTCGAGCACCCGCTCCCAATTGTCGCCGCTGGCGAAGGTCACCACCCGCATCCGGCAGTGGCCGGTGTCGTTGCCGGCCGCGTCGGTCACCTGCGCGCCGGGATAGACCGGGAAGGTTGCCGGGAGCCGCTGGGCCCATTCCTTGCCGTGCGCGAACTTGACATCGATGTGACACCCCGGCGCACCATCGGTGGCGTCCGCGGCAGCGTCTGCCGACGCAGAGGCGGCGGCGGCGGGCTTGGTGTCGCCACCGGCCGACGGGGCCGCGGCGGCGGCGTTGTTGCCGACCAGATCGGCATCGACCGCGATCTGGTTCGCCAGCTCGTTCGACAGGGTCGCGTCGGCGCCGTTGCCGGCGGCGGCCCCATTGTCGGGCGCGGCGATGTTGCTCGTGCCCTCGTCCTTGCGGCCGCAGGCGGCGAGCGCCAGCGCGGCGGCGGAGAGGAGGGCGAGGCTTCGGATCGGGTGTGCCATGAGGCCGTCATGCCCCAATCCGGGCGGCAATGGGTGAGAGAAGGTGGTTAACCCTCCCCGCGCTCCGCATCTGTCCCCGTTTGGGACTGCCAGAAGGCGAAGGTTTCCGCCTGGACGCGCGCCACGAACCGTTTCGCCTCGGCGCCTTCCCACGCCCCCTCATAGCCGCGCGACCGGCCGCCGCCGGCCACCCACCAGCCTTGGCCCGGCAGCCCGTCCACCTGGCGGACGACCAGCACCGCCAGCTCGGGCTCGCCCCGCGCTTCGGCTTCCCGATCCACCGTGCCGAGGATGGCGCACAGCGCCCGCATCTTGGGCCGCGAGAAACGATAGCCGAGATGCTCGAGCAACTCGGCATAGCTGAGCGCCCTTCCCGCCTGCGCCGCCGCGACGAGATGGAGGCGTACCTCCCCGGGATCGGCGAGCGCGGCCACGCGCCGTCAGTCGGTGTGGCGGATGGTCAGCCGGCCGTCGGTGCCGCCGCCGCTCGCCGCGACCAGGCGCACCTTGAACGGGTGGCGATCGCTGTTCTTGAGGCCGTGGACCACCGTCGCGCCACCTTCCTGCGCGATTCCTTCCAGGCGAAAATCGGCGGAGCGGGCCGGATCGCGATACCAGGCAGCGACCTGATCGAGCGGCGCGGCGGCGCGGAAGCGCATCTCGACCTCGCTCTCGCCGCCCTGGTCGCCGCCCTTGCCCGCCGCGACCGCCATGCCGAGCAGGGAGGAATTGGGATAGATGATCTTGCTGTCGCGGTCGGTGCGGACGCTGCGCGACACTTCCTTGGGCAGATCGAGCGTGAGGTTGAAGCCGGGCGCGTGAACCGAGATCTTGCCTTCCTCGGCCTGCCCCTCCGCCGAGACCGCCTCATTGCCTTGCGCCACCTCCCGCGCCCCTTCCTTGTGGCAGGCGCCGAGCAGGAACAGGCCCGCGGCGGCGAGGCGATAAAGATGGCAACGCATCGGACCACTCCTTGTCGGCCGCAGCCTAAACCAGAGTCGCGGCGGCGGGAATGGGTTGTGACCCGGGGCGCCTGCGGGTAGCGGCGCGGTCGTGACACGCCGGGATGACAGCGCGCGGTCGGGCCTGCTCCTCGGCCTCACCGCTTACATCTGCTGGGGCGTGCTGCCGCTCTACTTCAAGGCGCTGGCGTCGGTGCGGCCGACCGAGATCGTCGCCCACCGCATCCTCTGGTCGCTCTTCTTCCTCGCCGCCTTGGTCGCGCTCGGGCGGCGCTGGCAGGCGATCGGCGCGGCGATCCGCACGCCGCGCATCGCCGCCACGCTCGCCCTCACCGCGACTTTGATCGGCATCAACTGGCTCGTCTACATCTACGCCGTCGTCCGCGGCCATGTCCTCGAGGCCAGCCTCGGTTATTATCTCAACCCGCTCGTCAACGTGCTGCTCGGCGTGGCCGTGCTGAAGGAACGGCTGAGCGCGATGCAGAAGGCGGCGGTGCTGC
>JBJMTY010000162.1:0-5510 GCA_045811445.1 Allosphingosinicella sp.
ACGTCACCGGCATTGTCGACAACGTAGGTGTCGTCGCCGGTGCCGCCGGACATGCTGTCCGCGCCGGTGCCGCCGTCGAGGCTGTCGTTGCCGCCGAGGCCGGCCAAAGTGTCGTCGCCGGCACCGCCCGAGAGGGTATTGTCGGAGGCGTTGCCGGTGATGAGGTTGGCGAGGTCGTTGCCGGTGCCGTTCGCGGCGGTGCCGGTCAGGGTCAAATTCTCGACATTGGCCGTGAGGGTGTAGCTGATCGAGCTCGAGACGCTGTCGGTGCCTTCGCCCGCCGCTTCGATCACCAGGTCGCCGGCATCGTCGACGACGTAGGAATCGTCGCCGGTGCCGCCCAGCATCTTGTCCGCGCCCGCGCCGCCGTCGATGGCGTCGTTGCCCGCGCCGCCCGCGATCTGGTTGGCGCCCGAGTCGCCGGTCAGCACGTCGTTGAAGGCCGAGCCGGTCAAATTCTCGATGCCGCTGAGCGTATCGGAGCCCGCCCCGGTCGCCTGCGCGCCGGCGAGACCGAGGTTCACCGTGACGCCGGCCGCCGCGTCGCTGTAGCTGGCGGTGTCGGTCCCGGCGCCGCCGATGAGGATGTCGTCGCCGGTTCCGCCCAGCAGCACGTCGTCGCCGTTGCCGCCGTTGAGCGTGTCGTTCCCGGCCAGGCCGATCAGCACGTCGTTGCCGTCATTGCCGCTGAGCGTGTCCGCCTTGGTGGCGCCGGTCAGGGTCTCGTCGAGCGCGCCCAGGCCCGACAAGTTCAGGGACCCGATCATGCCGTCGAAGTTGAAGGTGGTGAACCCGCCCGTATAGGTGCCCGTCAGGGTCGCGATGGTGACGAAGCCGCTCGCCGCGCCCGTCCCGTCACGATCCGCCTGCAGAAGCATGTCCGCGCCGGACTGAACCAGCCGCAGATGGCCGCTGTCGAACATGTCCTGGGTGACGCTGGTGAGGCCGGTGAAGTTGGTCGTGTTCACCCAGCTGGTCGCCGCGAAGCTGGAGCTGCCGGCCGCGGTACGGAGCTCGAAGCGGTCGCCCGCACTCCCCACCGTGAAGTCGCGAACCACAGTGGCGCGCGCCGTGGTGGTTGCCGCAGCCCCGGTGCCGGCAAGCTGGATCGTGTCCTGCCCGGCGCCGGTGGTGATGTCGTAATCGTTGACGCCGGCGCCGCCCAGCGTGCTGATGCTGACCAGATCGTTGCCGGTGCCAAGATCGACGACGGCCGCGTCGACGCCGGTGAGGACGACGCGATCGTTGCCCGCCCCGCCGCTGACCGTGACATTGTCGAGGAAGCGGGTGCCGCTGAGGCCGGGAGCCACGTAGAAGGCGCCCGAGGACAGTCCGTCCGGATCCGACGACGTGCCGTTCGGATTGGTGCTGAACGTCACCGTTCCGGCGGCGAGCTGGATCAGATCGTCGCCGTCGCCGCCGTCCATGTTGATGTTGGTCGCGGGCGCTGCCGCCGCGCGGGTCACGAGAATGCTGTCGTTGCCGCCGTAGCCGAACAGCGAGTCGGTCTGACCGGCCGGGCCGGAGACTGCGTTGTCGATGAGCAGGTTGAACCCGTCGTCGCCGCGGAGCGTGTCGCCGAAGGCGGAGCCCGTCAAATATTCGATGCCGATCAGCGTGTCGATGCCTTCGCCGCCCGTATTCTGGGCGACGCCCTGGAGGCGCAGGTCGACGGTGACGCCCGCGGTCGAGTTGGCGTAGGTCGCCGTGTCCAGCCCCTCGCCGCCGATCAGCGTGTCGTTCCCGAGCCCGCCCGACAGAAGGTCGTTGCCGTACCAGCCGTCGAGGACGTCGTCCCCGGCGAGACCGGTGAGGCTGTCCAGCGTGCCGCCGCCCTTGACGACGTCGTTGACCTGCGTGCCCCGGAAGGTGACGCGCTCGATGCTGGTCAGCGAGCCGACGACGGCGCCGTTGAAGGTGATCGCGCTGTTGCCGGCGAGGTTGCCGAGATCGAAGCTGATGCCGACATTGCCGCCGGCGACGCCGAGCCGCCCGTCGTAAACCATCGTCGCGATGTCGGTGCCGTCGCCGCCGTCATAGGTGTCGTCGCCGCCGTCGACGCCGGTGAAGAACTGGCGCGCCGTGTTGCCGACGCCGCCGACGAGATTGTCGTCGCCGTCGCCGCCGCGCAGGATGTCGTTGCCCTGGCCGCCGGACAGATAGTCGCTGCCGGCGCCGCCCTCGAGCACGTCGGCGCTGCCGTCGTCGAGCGCGGCGCTGGTGCCGCCGAGCAGGATGTCGTCGCCCGCGCCGCCGAAGATCGTGTCCGCGCCGCCGTTGCCGACGATGGTGTCGAGCGCCGAGCCGCCGACCAGCCGGTTGGCCGCCGCGTTGCCGGTGAGCGTGTTGGCGAAGGCGGCCGCGCCGACCACGTTCTCCATGTTGGTGATCGTGTCGGTGCCGCCGAAGGTTCCCGTGTTCTGGCCGACGAGGGTGTTGAGGTTCACCGTCACGGTCGAGGTCGCGGCGGAATAATCCACCGTGTCCGAACCGGCGGCGCCGTTATAGACGTCGTTGCCGCCCGTATCGAAGAAGATGTTGTCGTTAGCATCGCCGGTGACGCTGTCGTTGCCCGCGGTCGCGCGGACATTCTCGAAGCCCGAAATGGTGTCGTTGCCGGCGCCGGTGTTCTGGGCCGTCAGCGTCGCGAGGTTGACCGTGATGCCCGCGGAGCCGCGGCTCGCGAACGACACGGTGTCGATCCCGGCGCCACCGACGAGGACGTCGTCGCCGAGGCCGCCGTCGATCACGTTGGCGTTGGAGTCACCGGTGAGGATGTCGGCGCCCGTCCCGCCGGTCAAATTCTCGATGCTGCGCAGGGTGGCGACCGCCACGCCGTTCACGGCGGCGATGGCGTCCGCCGCGCCGTTCAGCGTCGCCGTCACCACGCCGGTCTGACCCGCGAAGGAGGCGGTGTCCAAACCGGCGCCGCCGTCGAGCAGGTCCACCGCGCCGGCCCCGTTCGTGCCCGGATTCAGCGTGTCGTCGCCCGCGCCGCCCGACAGGGTGTTGGCGTTGGCGTCGCCCGTGAGGCTGTCGTTGAAGGCCGAGCCCAGCAGGTTCTCGAAGCCGCTGAGCGTGTCGGTGCCCGCATTGACCGTGTTCTGGGCGGCGCCTTGCAGCGCGAGGCTTGCCGCAACCCCGGCCGCCGCGCCGGCGTAGGAGGCGGTGTCGTTGCCGAGCCCGCCGATGAGCGTGTCGTTGCCGAGGCCGCCTTCGATGACATTGTCGCCGGCGGTGCCGGTGAGGGTGTCGTTATACTGGGACCCGATCAAATTCTCGATGCCGATCAGGGTGTCGGTCCCCGCGGCGCCGGTGTTCTGCGCCGAACCCTGCACGTTGAGGTCGACGGTGACTCCGGTCGCGGTGTTGCTGAAGGCCGTCGCGAACGACGCGGTGTCGTTGCCCGCGCCGCCGTCCAGCGTGTCGTTGCCCAGCGTGCCCTGCAGGACGTCGTCGCCCGCGCCGCCGTCGAGCATCGCGCTGCTCGTGTTGGTGGCGTTGATCGGCGTGGCGTTCACCGTCGCCGAGCTCAGCGAGATGTTGAGCGTGTAGGTGGTGCCGGCGGCCAGGGCCTGCGCGTGGATGTCCGAAGGCTGGGTCCAGCGGCCGACGCGGATGTAATAAGTGCCCGCGGTCGCGAAGGTGTAGGTCAGGTAGCTGTTGCCGGTGGAGCTGCCCGCATCCGCGATGCTGTCGTCGTTGTCGGCGAGGATGGTCGTGCCGTCCGCGCTCACCAGCTCGATCCAGGTGTCGACGCTGCTGCCGTCGATGTCGAAGATCGCCGAGGCGCCGGCGGTGGCCACGATCTTGTAATATTCCAGCCCGCCGCCCGCCGCGGTCGCGTTGATCGTGGCGTGTGGGGTGGTCGTCGAATTCGTCGTGTTGGCGTCGGAGAGCAGGGTGTAGGCGTTGAGCGCCTGCGGGTCGATCGCCGTGGCCGTGCCGAGATTGGCCTGCGAGCCGGTCTTGGCGATGATGGCGTTGTTGATCGTGCTGAAGCCGCCGCCGATCAGGCGGTCGTTGCCGGCGCCGCCGGACAGGGTGTCGGCCCCGCCGGAGCCGCCCGTCAGGATGTTGTCCTGGCTGTTGCCGGTCAGGGTGTCGTTGCCCGACGTGCCGCCGATATTCTCGATGCTGCGCAGCGTGTCGGTCTCGCCGTCATGGGTGACGATGACGTCGGTGTTGGTGTCGTTGAGGGTGACGTTGACGCCGGTGGTGTTGGTGAAGATCACGGTGTCGCTGCCGGCGCCGCCGTCCAGCACGTTGTTCGCGCTGTTGCCGACGAAGATGTCGTTACCGGCGCCGCCCTTGGCGTTCTCGATCAGCGAGCGGCTGTCGTTGTTGTAGAGCAGCGACATGGCGATGTTGCCGGGCGCCAGGTTGACGAGGTTCTGAAAGGCGAGGTTGTTGGCCAGCTGGGCCTGGTCGAAGGTGGAGAATTCGCCCGGGCGCAGGTCGATCGTGACGCCATTGGCATAGTTGCCGGCATCGATCGTGTCGTTGCCGCCGCCGTCCCAGATGGTGAGGAAGATCTTGTTGCCGACAGGCGCGCCCTGGCCGACGCCGTTGATGAACATCTCGCCGGTGGTCTGGCTGAACGTGTAGACGCTGTCGCCGTTATTCGTGTTGAAGTTGGCGCCGTAGAGATATTGCAGCGCGGCCAGATCGTACTGCATGTAGGTCTGCGGCTGGTTGATCTTCTCGCCGGCGAAGTTGCTGTTGGTGAACGGCGCCGGTGTATAGGTCATCAGCGACCAGGACTGGCCGTCGCGGTCAGGCGTCAGCGACTGGGTGCCGACCTGCGGGAAGGTGCCGAAATAGAAGGACAGGTCCACGTTCGTGTAGTCTTGGTGCCCGTGCTTCAGCCCCATGGTGTGGCCGATCTCGTGCATGATGGTCGCGAAGCCCCAATCGCCCTTCGCCGGGAGGTCGTAATAAGGCTGGCTGGTGCGGCCGAACCAGATGTCGCCGGCGAGGCCCTTCGTGTCCGACGGGAAATTACCGTAGGCCGAGGGCGCGTCGTTGTCGGCGGTCTGCGAGATGCGGATGTTGGCGTGGACCGCGTCGGTGTCGGTGATCTCGGTGAAGGTGAGGCCGGTCAGCGCCGAGAGCTGCGCGAAGGCGGCGCGCGCCGCCGCCTGCTGCTGCGGGCCCAAGGCGATGTGATAGAGGCTGACGCCGTTGGCGTCGTAGCCGCTGCCGTTGTAGTTCGAGCCCGACGTCGGGAAGCTGTAGGTGAGGTTCAGAGTGCCCCACTTGGAGCCGATCAGGACGGCGTCGACGTTGCGGTTGCCCGTGAACGAGTGGCTGCCGTCGGGATTGGTGATGAGCGTCAGCAGCACGCCGATGTTGCCGCTCTGCGGGTTGGCGCCGTTGATGCCGCTCTTGGACGTCTCGCCCTCGGTTCCGGTCTCCGCTTCCTGCTCGAAGGCGGGATCCAGGTCCAGCCAGGAGCCAAGAGCCAGGTCGCCCGCGGGCGCGTCGAAGCCGAGTTCGGAAGTGCTCAT
>JBJMTY010000163.1:0-1965 GCA_045811445.1 Allosphingosinicella sp.
CGCGCTCGCCGCCGCCGCCTTCGAATGCTGCGCGCGCCTCCTCGGCATGAAGCGCATTGCCGCCTTCGTCGCCTGCCTCGCCTGCGGCCTGCGGGTGGGCCGGCAATATGCGGCGGCCTATGAGGCGGCGAAGCGGGCCGCGGGCGCGGTCGATTTCGACGACCTCATCCGCTCCGCCGAGCGGCTGCTGGAAACGCCGGGCATGGGCGAGTGGGTGCGCTACAAGCTCGATCAGGCGACCGACCATATCCTCGTCGACGAGGCGCAGGACACCAATGCGGCGCAGTGGCGCATCGTCGCCACGCTGACCGAGGAATTCTTCGCGGGCGCCGGCGCGGTGGCGCGCCACCGCACCTTGTTCACGGTCGGCGACTACAAGCAGGCGATTTTCGGTTTCCAGGGCACCGACCCCTCCGCCTTCGAGCGCGCGCGCGCCTATTTCGAGGCGAAGGCCAATGCCGTCCGCGCCGCCGGCGAGGCCGCCGATCTGCCGCCGCGCCAGCTCCCGCCCGAATTCCTCGACCTGTCGATGGACCGCAGCTTCCGCTCGTCGCCGCCGGTGCTGCGCGCGGTCGATGGGCTGATCCGCCATCTGGGGCACGAGGCGTTCGGTCTCCCCCGCGCGCCCAATCCGCATCTCGCCGAGCATGGCAGCCGCGCCGGCGGCGTCACTCTCTGGCGCCCGTTCACCGGCGAAGCCGACGCCTCGGACGGCGAGGAAGCGGGCGAGGAAGGGTGGATCAGCGACACGGTGCGCGCCTACGCGGCGCGGCTCGCCCGCCAGGTCAGAAGCTGGATCAACAATCCGTTCGTGCTCGAAGGCCGGAAGCGGCCCGTGCGTCCCGAGGACATCCTCATCCTGGTGCGCCGCCGCGGCGACCTCGCCGCCTTGATCGTCGCGCGGCTCCATACCGAAGGCGTGCCGGTGGCAGGCGTCGACCGGCTGCTGCTGACCGCGCCGCTCGCCGTCCGCGACCTGCTCGCCGCGATCCGCTTCGCCGTCAGCCGTTCGACGACCTCAACCTCGCCGCCTTGCTGGTCTCGCCTCTGTTCGGCTGGAGCCAGGACCATCTCTACGCCGCCGCCGCCGGGCGCGACGGCGAGCCCCTCTGGCCGCGCGTGCGCGACAGCGGCGACCCGGCCGCCGCGGGCCTGCTCTCTTTGCTCGCCATGGCCGATTACGCGACGCCGCATCAATTCCTCGAGACCATCCTCAGCGGCCCGCTCGGCGGCCGCCGCCGGCTGCTCGCCCGGCTTGGCCCGGAGGCGCGCGATCCGATCGAGGAATTGCTCGCCGCCGCGATCGAGTTCGAGGCAGGCTCGGCGCCGTCGCTGCAGCTTTTCCTCGACTGGTTCGCCCGCGGCGACGTCGAGATCGTCCGCGACCCGTCGGCGCCGCTCGACGCGGTGCGGGTGATGACCGTGCACGGCTCCAAGGGCCTGCAATCGCCCGTCGTCCTGGTCGCCGACGCCTGCGCGGACCCGGACCGTGCGCGCCCCGGGAGCCGGCTCGTCACGCTCGCCATGGGCGGGGAGGGGGGCGGCGTGCCCGCCTTCCGCCCCCGGCGCGAGGAGATGGCCGAGCCGCTGCGCTCGCAGGTCGAGGCCGCGGAAGCGCGCGAACGCGAGGAGCATTGGCGGCTGCTCTACGTCGCCATGACCCGCGCCGAGGAACGGCTCTACATCGGCGGCGCGCTCGGCGCGGCCGACCGCAACGGGCCGGCGGAGGACAGCTGGTACGCCGCGGTCGAGGCGGCGCTCGCGGGCCTCGGCGCCGCGCGGCGCGAGGATCCGCTGTGGGGCGGCGCGCTCCACTGGGGCGACGGCGAAGTCCAGCGCAAGGGCGCGGCGCGGCCGGCGCCGGCCGACGCGGCCGAGCCCGCCTGGCTCCGCGCGCCCGCGCCCGAGGAATCGCGCCCGCCGCGCCCGCTCGCCCTGTCCGCGCCGCGCGACGACGAGGCGGCC
>JBJMTY010000164.1:0-7212 GCA_045811445.1 Allosphingosinicella sp.
GGCTCTACGATTATGCGAGCGGCGCGGCCGCGCGCGGGCTCAAGGTGATAATTGCGGGCGCCGGCGGGGCGGCGCACCTCCCCGGCATGGCGGCGTCGATGACCCGCCTGCCGGTGCTCGGCGTGCCGGTCGAATCGAAGGCGCTCAACGGCATGGACAGCCTGCTGTCGATCGTCCAGATGCCCGCCGGCGTGCCGGTCGGCACCCTCGCCATCGGCCAGGCGGGGGCGGTCAATGCGGGCCTGCTCGCGGCGGCCATCCTCGCTTTGTCGGACCCCGCTTTGGCCGAGCGGCTCGAGGCGTGGCGAAGGCGACAGACCGACGGGGTCGGCGAAAGCCCCCAATGACGCCGCTGCCGCCGGGCTCCACCATCGGCATCGTCGGCGGCGGGCAGCTCGGCCGGATGCTGGCGATGGCGGCGGCGAGGCTCGGCTATCGCTGCCACGTCTACGCGCCCGACGAAGCGCCGCCGCCGGCCGCCGAAGTGGCGGCGCAGTGGACGCGCGGGGCGTGGGACGATGAAACCGCGCTCGCCCGCTTCGGCCGCGCGGTCGACGTCGCCACCTACGAATTCGAGAATATCGCGGCCGGCCCGCTCGACGCGCTGGAGGCCGAGGCGCCGCTCTGGCCGCCGCGGCGATCGCTGGAGATCGCGCAGGACCGGCTGGCCGAGAAAGAGTTCGTCTCGCGCCTCGGCGGCCGGCCGGCGGCGTTTCGCGCGGTGGCGAGCCGCGAAGATCTGGACGCAGCGCTTGCGGCGCTCGGCACGCCGGCGATCCTCAAGACCCGCCGCTTCGGCTATGACGGCAAGGGCCAGGCGCGGATCCGCTCCGCCGCGGACGCGGACGAGGCGTGGGCGGCGGTGCGCGGCGCGCCGTCGGTCCTCGAGGCCTTCGTGACCTTCGACGCGGAATTCTCGGTGCTGCTGTGCCGGGGCGCGGAGGGCGAGATGCGGGTCTGGCCGACCCCGCTCAACACCCACCGCGACGGCATCCTCGCGCGTTCCGACGTACCCGCCAACGGGATCGGCGCCGGGACGCTCGCGGAGGCCGAGGCGCTCGCCCGCCGCATCGCCGAGGCGCTCGGCCATGTCGGGATGCTGGCGGTCGAATTCTTCGCGACGGCCGAGGGGCCGGTGTTCAACGAGATGGCGCCGCGGGTCCACAACAGCGCCCACTGGACGATCGAAGGCGCGGTCACCTCGCAGTTCGAGAACCATGTCCGCGCGATCTGCGGGCTGCCGCTCGGCGACACGGGCCTGACCGGCGCGCGGGTCGAGATGGAGAATCTGATCGGTGCGGCGGCGGACGGCTGGGCGGCCATCCTCGCCGACCCCGCCGCGCACCTCCACCTTTACGGCAAGGGCGAGCCCCGGCCGGGGCGGAAGATGGGGCACGTCACCCGCGTGTATCGCTAGCGCGAGAGGGGACAGTCACTTTCCGGCACGCCACGTGCAACTTCACGCCGTCCTTTTTCCGAAAGTGACTGTCCCCCGCCTCGGGCTTACTTGCCGGCGGGCGTCGCCCCCGCCGGCGTCACCACCTCGACCGGGATGCCGAGCTGATCGAGCTGCGGCTTCACCTTGGCGGCGTCGCCGACCACCACCCAGACGAACTTCCTGGGATCGATCACCTTGCGGATGCCGGCGTCGAGCTGGGAGATGGTCATCGCCTTGTAGCGGCCGGCCAGCGTCTCGTAATAATCGTCCGGCCAGCCGAACTGGTCGATGCTCTCGAGCCCGCCGAGCACGTCCTCCGACGTCTCGAAATTGCCGGCGAGGCCGCGGACCCGGCTGTTGACGTTGCGCTGCAGCTCGGCGGCGGTGATGCCCTTGGTGGTGAGGAACTCGGTCATGTCGGCGCGCAGCGCGGCGAGCGCCGGACCGGTCTGGTTGGACTGGACCGGGGCGCTGACCAGATAAGGGACAGTGCCGGACAGACGGTTGATCCGGCCGTTGACGCCGTAGGACCAGCCCTTGCTCTCGCGCAGGTCCATGTTGAGACGGGAGAGGAAGGTCCCGCCCAGCGCGTCGTTCGCCAGCGCGAGCGGCTCGAGCGCGTCCCTGCCCGTATAAGGGAGGAGCAGGCCGCCGAGGATCACCGACTGCGGCGATTGCGGCCGGTCGACCAGCAGGATCCGCTCGCGGGCCGGCGCGGTGGCGGCGGCGAGGTTCTTCACCCCCTTCGGCGTCGCCGGGGCGCGCCAATCGCCGAAGCTGCGCTCGATCAGCGGCTGGATCTCGGCGAGCGGCCGGTCGCTGACCACGAAGATGCGGGCGTCGTCGGGACGCAGCCAGGCGTCGTGGAAGGCGACCAGATCGTCGCGGGTCAGCCGCTTCACGACCGCCGGATCGCCGGTGCCGCTGAACGGGACGCCATAGGGATGGTCGGGGCCGTACAGCGCGCCCGGCAGGGTGCGCAGAGCGAGGCCCTGGGGCTGGGTGAGCTCGCTGGCGATGCGGGCGAGCTGCTGGCCGCGCAGGCGCTCGACTTCCGACGGGGCGAACGCGGGGTTGCGGATGACGTCGGCGAGCAGATCGAGCGACGGCGCCAGGTTCGGGGTCAAAGCGAACAGGCTGACGATCGTGCGGTCCATCGAGGCGGAGGCGCGGACGCTGGCGCCGAGCCGCTCCTGCTCCTCGGCGATCTGCACCGAGCTGCGGGTCTTCGTGCCTTCGTCGAGCAAGGCCAGCATCAGCGACTGGGTGCCGAGCGCATTGTGCGGATCGGCGGCGTTGCCGGCATCGAACGAGACGGCGACCCGGGTCACCGGCACGGCGCTGCGCTGGGCGTAGACGATCTCGACGCCGTTGGAGAGGCGGGCGCGCTGGATGGTCGGGAAATCGATGTTGGCGACCTCGCCGACCGGCGGGAAGTGCGAGCGGTCGACGCCGGCCTTGGCGGGCGCGCCGGCGCCCCCGGCGGGCGCGGCGTAGGCGGCGGGCGGCGCCAGCGGATGCTCGCCGGGCTCGGGCGGACGATAATAAGCCGGGTGATGCGCGCCGCCGCCCGACGGCGTTTCCTCATAGGCCTCGCGCTGCCCCGGCGAGACGGTGAGCGCATAGACCGGGCGCGTCAGCCATTTGCGGGTGGCGGCCCTGACGCTCGCCGGCGTCGCCGAGGCATAGGCCTGGAGCTGCTTCTTGTAGAAGCCGGGATCGTTCGCATAGAGCGCGCCCTCGGCCAGCGCGACGGCCTTGCCGCCGAAGCCGCCGACCGATTCGAGCCCGTCGATCCGGCCCGCCACTTCCTTGGTGGCGACGCGGCGCACCTCGTCGGCGGTGGGACCGTTCTGGACGAAATCGGCGATCACCGCGTCGAGCCGCGCCGCGACGGTAGCCGGATCGACGCCCGGCTTCACGTCGGCGGTCACCTCGAACAGGCTGATCCGCTCGAACGCCTGGACCGACGCCGAGACGTTGACCGCGATCTTCTCGCCGCGGACCAAAGCATTGTCGAGCCGCGAGCTGGACAGGCCGCCGAGCACCGAGGCGGCGATATCGAGCGGCACGTTGTCGCCGGCGGTGAGGCCGGGCACCGCCCACATGCGATAGAGGCGAGTGGTCGCCACGCGGTCGTGCATCACTTCGGATTTCGCGGCGGCGAGCGTCGGCACGTCGGCGGCGGCGGGGGTGACGTTGGGGCCACGCGGTATGTCGCCGAAATATCTCTCGACGAGTTGGCGCGCCTTGGCCGGCGTCACGTCGCCGGCGAGGACGAGCACCGCATTGTTCGGGCCGTAGCGCGAGCGGAACCAGTTCTTGACGTCCTCCAGGCTGGCGCCGGTCAGGTCGCTCATCGAGCCGATCGTCGAATGATGATAGGGATGGCCGGCTGGGAACAGCGCGTCGAGCTGGTGATATTCGACCAGGCCGTAGGGCTGGTTGTCGCCTTGGCGCTTCTCGTTCTGGACGACGCCGATCTGGTTCTTGAGATTCTCCTGCGTGACGGCGCCCAGCAGATGGCCCATGCGGTCGCTCTCGAGGAACAGAGCGAGGTCGAGCGCCGGGGACGGCACCGTCTCGAAATAGTTGGTCCGGTCGAACCAGGTGGTGCCGTTATAATCGGTCGCGCCGACCTGCTGCAGCGGCTCGAAGAAATCGCCGGGCGCGTTCTCGGAGCCGTTGAACATGAGATGCTCGAACAGATGGGCGAAGCCGGTCTTCCCGGCCGTCTCGTCCTTCGAGCCGACATGGTACCAGACCGACACCGCGACCACCGGAGCCTTGTGGTCCTCGTGGACGAACACACGCAGCCCGTTGGGCAGAGTGAAGCTCTGGTAGGGGATGTTGACCTGGCTGACGAGCGAGGGCAGCGGCGCGGCGGCGGGCGCGGGTGCGGCGAGCGCCGGAGCGGAGGCGAGCGGCGCGGCGGCAACCGCGGCGAGCAGGGCAACGGCGAGCAGCTTACGGCGCATGAACGATCCCTTCGAGTCCAGTTTCGCGCGCACCATAGCGGCGGGATCGCCTCGCGCAATGGGGTCCCAAATGTCTGATTCCGGAAGGCATTATCGATTTTCCGAGACGCGGCCGCCCCGGGGCGCGGCCCTCGGGTCCCCGGCCTCCGTGGCATCGCCCCGCTTTACGCCGCCGACGGCCGGGCGCATAGTGGGAGCGCCCCGTTCGGCGAGGGCCGGGCCCGGAGACGATCCCATGCGCTGCCATGCCGCCCCCAAAAGCGCCGCCGCCCCGATCCAGCGCCGAACCCCGGCGAAGGATAAGCTCGCGACATCGCGGATGCCCCCGCCCGAGCCGACCGCACGCCACGGCCTGCCGACGCCGCTCCGGGCGAATCTGGAGGCCCTGTCCGGCTTCTCCCTGGCCGACGTCCGAATCCACCGAGACTCCCCCGAGCCAGCCCGACTCGGCGCCCTCGCCTTCACCCGCGGCAGCGACATCCACCTCGGGCCGGGGCAGGAAAAGCACCTGCCTCACGAAGCCTGGCACGTCGTGCAGCAGAAACAGGGGCGGGTGCAGGCGACGACGCAGATGAAACGACCGGGCATGGGCCAGGGAGAAGAGCTCGAAGCCGAAGCGGACGAAATGGGGGACCAATTAGAATCCGACGCCGAATTCGAATCATTGGAGGACGAAACCGACCCCCTCGACGACCAGGCAGCCTGCGAACGGGACCAAACGGCCACCCCCCACTCCAGTGACGACGAGAAGGAACCTGTCGGAGGTTCGGCCGAGCATCAGTCGCTCGGCGATACGGCGACAGGCGGAGCGCTGGTCGACGTCGGCGGGAACGCACCGGACACCGATGCTGACTTGACCGAAGACGACAGGATCTCAGCCGGCAGCGACTATTCCACGCCTGACAACGGACCCAGAAGAAAGAAAAGGAACAAGAATGATCAAGTCGACTGCACCTATGAAGAAAAGGCCCGTTACAGCAAAGGCGGACTTGCGATCCCCCTGCCCGCCTTCAAGCTGGAGAGGAAGCCGGTACCGGGGCAGCGACCGATCAACATAAACCTCCAAATAAGTTTCAATCAAAATTCGGACCAAGCGCTTCCGCTGACAGCGGCAGCGACCAACACTCTGAACCGAATAGTCAACATCTTGATTGCCAATCCCGCTGCGACGGCGTGGGTATCGGGATCGACGAGTCTCCGCATGAATCAGACTACGACTCTAACGCTCGGCGGCGTACAGTCGGCGGGAACCGGCAGCCAATTGGCGAACGCGCGAAGCATCACCCTGACCAACATACTTATCGGCCTTGGCGCGCCGGCGGGCCAGCTCGCCACGGGCCAGCCGCGGTTTGGATCGACCTTGAGCGCCCGTGTTAGAATTACCTTTGCCGGAGCGACCCGCCTTCATCTTTCCTTCAAGACGAAAACGGTCAGAATTTTTACGTTTATCAAGGGGAAATCGCTCTACGCCAAAGCTCAGCGAAGAAAGAACAAGGCCTTGTCCAAGCAGCATCGTAAATTAGCAAAGAAGTTCAAGAAACATTAAGAACAGATTCCAAGCTGTTGTGGCTTCGCGCGCTGAATCTTTCTCAAGATCCAAGTCGGCTTGTTGCTCGGGCGGTTGTGGCGGCGGATGACCACGTCCTTCACTTCTTCCGAGAAGGCGACGCAGATCACGGCCCAAATTTCGACGATCGCCACGTTGCGCGGCGGGAGCCACCCGGCCAATGCACGCAGGGACAGACGACGAGCCTCCTCGCTCCGCCCAGCCGCCCTTTCTGTTGCGCCCGCGGGTAACTACATGAACGCGGGATAACACGCGGGACAAGAGATGAACCTGGAGAAATTCACCGAACGGGCGCGGGGGTTCCTGCAGGCGGCGCAGACCGTCGCCTTGCGGATGGACCATCAGCGGATCGGGCCGGTCCACATCCTCAAAGCCCTGCTCGAGGACGAGCAGGGGATGGCCGCGGGGCTGATCGCGCGGGCGGGCGGCTCGGCCGAGGCGGCTCGGCGGGAGACGGACGAGGCGCTGGCGAAGGTGCCGGCCGTCACCGGCGGCGGGGCGAACCAGACGCCGGGGCTCGACGCCGAGGCTCTGCGGGTGCTCGATAGCGCCGAGCAGATCGCCCAGAAGGCGGGGGACAGCTACGTCACCGTCGAGCGGATGCTGCTCGCGCTCGTGCTCGCCAAGAACACCGACGCCGGCAAGGCGCTCGCCGACGCGGGCGTCAAGGCGGAGGCCTTGAACGCCGCGATCAACGAATTGCGCGGCGGCCGCACCGCCGACACGCAATCGGCCGAGGACCGGTACGATGCCCTCAAGAAGTTCGCCCGCGACCTCACCCAGGCGGCGCGCGACGGCAAGCTCGACCCGGTGATCGGCCGCGACGAGGAGATCCGCCGCACCGTCCAGATCCTCGCCCGCCGGACCAAGAACAACCCGGTGCTGATCGGCGACCCCGGCGTCGGCAAGACCGCCATCGCCGAAGGGCTGGCGCTGCGCATCGCCAATGGCGACGTGCCGGACAGCCTCAAGGACCGGCGACTGATGGCGCTCGACATGGGCAGCCTGATCGCCGGCGCCAAATATCGCGGCGAGTTCGAGGAAAGGCTGAAGGGCGTGCTCGACGAGGTGAAGCAGGCCGAGGGCGACATCGTCCTGTTCATCGACGAGATGCACACTTTGATCGGCGCCGGAAAGAGCGAGGGCGCGATGGACGCGTCCAACCTCCTCAAGCCCGCTTTGGCTCGCGGCGAGCTGCACTGCATCGGCGCGACCACGCTCGACGAATA
>JBJMTY010000165.1:0-9027 GCA_045811445.1 Allosphingosinicella sp.
AGCGAAGCGGTGGCGGCGGCTTTGCTTGCCGCGGCGGCGGCGCTGCGCGACGGCAAGACGATCCGCGACGGCGCCAAGGCGGCCGGGGTGGCGGCGACCGACGCGGTCGACGAGGCGACCCGCGACATGACCGGCCTTGCCAGCTCGCTGCGCGCCATCGCCATCGACGTCGCTCGCAAGACGATCGACGCCTGGGCCGCGGATGAGGACGGGCCGAAGCGGAAGGGCGGAGGGGGCGGCGGCGGCAAGCCGGGCAAGCCAGCCAAGGCGTCCGCCAAGGCCGCGCCGGCTCGCGCCAAGCCGCGCAAGGCGCCGGCGCGCAAGGACGGCTGAGCGGCTTCCTGCAAAATCCCCCGGGCGCGGCGGACGTGCCGACCCTACCCGCCATTCCGGCGAAGGCCGCAAATCCATGAAGGCGGCGGTGCGAGTCTTCATCCGGCGGTGTTCATGGATGCCGGATCAAGTCCGGCATGACGAGGATGGCTCGGTGCCGACCCTCACGCGTCATTCCGGCGCAGGCCGGAATCCATGAACACAGCCGCGCGAGGTTTCGTACCACGGTGTTCATGGATGCCGGATCAAGTCCGGCATGACGAGGTTGTCGATTCGGAGGCGGGGAAGACGACTTAACCCGTTTCGTCCCCGTTATCCTTGTTTTCCACAGGCCGAATCGGCTTGGCGGCAACCCGATTCCGTGACAGCTTCCATGTGTGGCCGGAAAGGGGGCCGGGCCGGAAACGGCTCCAACCCGCAAAGGCCGCCGCCCCAGGCTTCAGGACGCCGTCGCTCCCCAAGGATCGAAAGCGTTTCGAAGCGGAAAGGCGAGAGGCCGAAGAAGGTCCGCCTCGAAGGCGCGCGAGCGCCGGCTGAGACGAGCCGACCAAGGCTTCGAACGGCGGAGCCGGAGAGCTTGCTCGAAGGCGATGCCGGGCCGGCGAAGGCCGGGGGAATCGCCCCCCGACCGGAAGACGGCCAGGGCCCCGGCCGGATCTTCGGATCCGGCCTGGGACCCGAGCTTCGCCAAGCGGATGAACGGGCTTGCCCGTTCCGAAGCCGGCGGGGCGGCGGAGAGGATCCGGGTTCGCCCGGCGCTTCGAAGCCGGCGAAGGAGAAGGGGGCTTGCCCTCGTCTTCGAGCCGCAGGCGAAGGGTGAGGAGGTTCGCTTCCGATCCTGGAGCCAGGCGAAGGGTGAGGGGGTTCGCTTCCGATCCTGGAGCCAGGCGAAGGGTGAGGAGGTTCGCTTCCGATCCCGAGCCAGGCGAAGGGTGAGGGGGTTCGCTTCCGATCCCGGAGCCAGGCGAAAGGGTGAGGGAGTTCGCTTCCGATCCTGGAGCCGCAGGCGAAGGGTGAGGAGGTTCGCTTCCGATCCCGGAGCCGAGAGGTTGGCGGAGGAAGGCTTCGGCCCGATCCGTCTTCCGAAGGGAAGCGCCGGAGCGTTCGCGCTCCGTGCGCGACCCGCGGGAGCCGAGCGGGGCTTGCCTCGCTCCGGAACCCACCCACCCGGCGGGTGATCGCCCGGCCTCGGCGGCGCGATCGGTAGCTCGGGACTTTGGGGGCCGGCGGCGACGCCGGCCCCCATGTTGCTTTCGGGCATGTTGCTTCGGGCCCGGCGAGCGGCGGCGCAGGACGCCGGCTCCGACTTGATTCGCCTGCGTAATGTGCGATGCTGCGGCACGCGGAGGTGCGCGATGTTCTCATTAGGCGCGAAGGGACCCAGCAGCGCGGGCGACCCCAATTTCTCGTTCGTCGGCGGCGAGGTCCAGGTCACCGGCAATATCGACACGCCGGGCCAAATCCATCTCGACGGCAAGGTGACCGGCGACGTGCGCTGCGGCACGCTCGTGCTCGGCACGAGCGGCGAGGTCAGAGGCAATATCGTCGCCGGCGAGGCGCGGCTGGCGGGGCTGGTCGACGGCGCGGTCGAGGCGGGGACGCTGTCGCTCGAGGCGAGCGCCCGGGTGACCGGCGACGTGCTCTACGAGAGCCTGAGCGTGGCGAGCGGCGCCGAGGTCGAAGGCCGCTTCAAGCGGCGGCGGGGCGAGGCCGACGGATCGGGCGCGGCGCGAGTCGCCAAGGCGGTCGCCATCCCCGCGCCTTTGTTCGCGAACCAGCCGACCGCCGAAGCGGCGGAATAGGGCACGCGCCGCGCCACTCATCCCGGCGGCGGCGTTAACCAGCGCTCGCAAGCCGGCGGTAAGCTGAACCCGCGCATCCTGCCGCCTCGGGCGAGGAGGCGGGCGATGGCGCGGAGGCGGAAAGTGTGGGCGGCGACCTTGCTGGTCGCGGCGGCGCCGCTGATGCTCGGCGCGACGATGCCAGGCGCGACGATGGCCGGCGCGAGTGGGCCCGGTGCGAGTGGGCGGACGACGAGCCTCGAGGCGCGACTGCTCGCCGCGCACAATCGCGAGCGGGCCGAGGCCGGACTGCCGGCGATGCAATGGGACGCGGCGCTGGCGGGCGAGGCGGCGGGCTGGGCCGGGCGGCTCGCGGCGGCCGACACGCTCGAGCATGACGAGGGGGCGCAGGACGGCGAGAATCTGTGGCTCGGCACGCGCGGCGCCTACACGCCCGAGCAGATGGTCGGCTTGTGGGCGGCCGAGAAGGCGCATTACCGGCCGGGGCCGATCCCGGCGGTGAGCGACACCGGCGATTTCGAGGATGTCGGCCATTACACGCAGCTGATGTGGCGGGAGACCGATCGCGTCGGCTGCGCGCTGGCGGCCGGGCGGCGCGACGAAGTGCTCGTCTGCCGCTACCGCCAGCCCGGCAACGTCGAGGGCGAGCGGGCTTTTTAAGGGCGGCGCCGTCTTCGAACGCCTGGAAAGCAGGGGAAGAAGGGGGATGCCGGATAAAGTCCGGCATGACGGGACACGCCTGGGCCAAAAGGGCTCCTGAACCGGGCCGGGAATTTATTTGCCGGCGCGAAAAAAAGCGCGCCCGATTCCTATTTTCGGCGGAACTCGGCGAAAAATAGGATATCTCCTATTTGGATAAAAGGCTTGACAGCGTCACGCTGCGGGGGTACAAATTGGTCATCGTTGAGAAGTGTGTCCAGCACGCTTCAGCCACCAGCCGGCCGGGTCCTCCCGCGCCGGTTTTTTCTTGCCCGGGAGGGATCCATGCCATCGGAAATGAAACGCGCCCCGAACGGGCGATTCGTCGCTCGTGCGGGAAAGCGTCCGCCATCGCGGTCGGCGCCGCCATCGCCGCAGGCGCCGCCATCGCCCAAGGTGCCGCGGGCGCCGCGGCCGCCGAGAGTGCCGGAAGCGGCGCCGGCGCCGGGCCGCGCGCTCACCCGCGCCCAGAAGGAGACGATCTTCTTCAACGAGCTGGCGACGGTGTGCAACGTCAGCTCGGCGCTGCGCCTCTCGGGCCTCGCGAGCGACAGCCGCAGCGTCTACGAGCGGCGCCGCACCGAGCCGGAATTCCGCCGCCGCTGGGACGAAGCGGTGGCCGAGGGCTATGCCCTGCTCGAGCTCGAGATGCTCGAGCGGGCACGCTTCGGCGACAAGAGGCCCAAGCCGCAGACGCGGGTCGAGAAGAGGCTGCGCGAGGTGGCGACCGCGACCGCGATGCAGCTGCTGCGTTACTATCACAGCCGGGTGAAGGCGGCGCCGGCGCCGGCGCCGGCCGCGCCGCCGGGGCGAATGAGCCGCGCCCAGGGCCACGCCTTCCGCCGCGAGCTCAGCGCCTTGCTGTCCGACTATACCCGCCGGATGGGCGTCCATGTCTGAGGCGGCGCGGCGGGCGCGCCTGCTCGCTTTTTCCGACGCGGACAAGGAGGCGCGGCTGTCGCTGATCGAGCGGATCGCCTTGCTCGAGCCGGAAAGGCAGCAATCGTTCACCGCCGGCCTTCCGGCCCGGCTGCGCAAGCCCTGGCTGCTCGGATGGGCGGCGCGGGGACGGCCGGCGCAGCTCGCGCCGGACGGGGATTGGCGGGTGTGGCTGATCCAGGGCGGGCGCGGCTACGGCAAGACCCGGGCCGGGGCGGAATGGGTGAACGACCTCGCCGAGACGGCGGGGCTGCGCATCGCTTTGGTCGGGCCGACCGAGGAGGAAGCGCGCGCCGTGATGGTCGAAGGGCCTTCGGGCGTGCTGGCGACCGCAATGGACTGGGAAAGGCCGCAATGGGAGCCCTCGCTCGGGCGGCTGACCTGGCCCGGCGGGACGATCGCCCGCGTCTATTCGGCGGCCAATCCGGAGGCGCTGCGCGGGCCCGAGCATGATTTCGCCTGGTGCGACGAGATCGCCAAATGGCCGCGCGGGGAGGCGGCGTGGGACAATCTGATCCTCGGCCTGAGGCGCGGCGAGCGGCCCCGCGTGCTGGCGACGACGACGCCCAAGCCGGTGCCCCTGATGCGGCGGCTGGTCGACAAGGACGGGACGCCGCGGCCGGGCGTCGCGGTGTCGCGCGGGCGGACCGTGGACAATCTCATGCTGGCCGAGGCGGTCGTGGACAATGTCACCGACCTTTACGGCGGCACCCGGCTCGGCCGGCAGGAGCTGGACGGCGAGCTGATCGAGGAGGTCGAAGGCAGTCTGTGGCCGCGGGCGCTGATCGAGGCGTGCCGAGTCCCGCTCCTCCCCGGCACGGGGAGGGGGATTGCGACGCGAAGCGGCGTGGTGGAGGGGGCCCAGCTCAGGAGCGGCGGAGAGGCGGGCCCCCTCCACCGCTCTTCGAGCGGTCCCCCTCCCCGTGCCGGGGAGGATCTAAGGCGCGTCGTCGTCGGGGTCGATCCGCCGGCTTCGGTGGGCGGGGATGCTTGCGGGATCGTGGTGTGCGGGCTGGGCGCGGACGGCGTGGGCTATGTGCTCGGCGACGCGAGCGTCGCGGGGCTGCGGCCGGAAGGCTGGGCGGCGGCGGTGGCGCACGCCGCGGCGAGCTGGCGCGCCGACCGGGTGATCGCGGAAGGCAATCAGGGCGGGGCGATGGTGGAGAGCGTGCTCAGAAGCGTCGAAAGCGGCCTGCCGGTGCGCATCGTCCACGCCCGCCACGGCAAGAGCGCGCGGGCCGAGCCGGTGGCGAGCCTGTTCGAGACCGGCCGCGCCCGCTTCGCCGGCATCTTTCCCGAGCTCGAGGACCAGCTCACCGGCCTGACCATCGGCGGCGGCTACGAAGGGCCGGGACGAAGCCCGGACCGCGCCGACGCGATGGTCTGGGCGATGACCGAGCTGATGCTCGGCCGCCAGAGGGGCGAGCCGAGGATCAGGCAGCTTTGATTTCACCCCGCCGCTGAGGCGGACGACCCTTATCCCCGCCGGCGGCGCGGGGGCAGGCCGAGCGGCGCATGCCGCGCCGGCCTTTTTTCATGCCGCCGCAAATGGAGCCAAACATGCAGAATGTCGGTCTTTTCACCACTGCCGCCTCGACGCCGCCTTCGATCCCGAGCGGCACCATTCTGGCCAGCACCACCGGTTATTCGACCGAGGCCAAGGGCGAAGCGGTCTATGCCTATGATTCGAGCCTGAGCACCGCGCCCGCGCGCAGCGGGTTCGTCGACGCCTCGGGCCGCGTGTTCCGCCTCGCCGACCAGGTGCGGGCGCGCACGCCGTACATGTTCGGTGCGGTCGGCGACGGCGCCACCGACGACAGCGCGGCGCTGCAGGCCTTCTTCGACGACGCGAGGAGCGTCGCGAACCGCCGGCGCTGCATCTACGACTGGCGCGGCAGCTGGGCGATCAGCACGACGATCTACGCGACCTACCCGTACGCCGCCGAGGAACCGACGGGCCGCTTCGTCTGCGGCCGTTTGAAGGTCATGGCACCGGCGGTGTCGGGCACCGTGACCATGGAGGACGTGCTGGTGATCGCGGGTTATCGCAATCATTGGTCGGGGGTCCTCTACATCGACGGCTTCACCGAAGCGTACGAGGCCCTCATCTACGACTATCGCCGCTTCGTGAACGGCGTGCGGCTGAACTCCTGCTCCGGATCGAGCTTCGACACGATCCGGGTGGACGGCGCGAAACGCGATTCGGTGAAGCTGGATTCGAGCGGCGCGACCTTCCGCGCCGGCACCGCCTTCGAGACGACCTTCACCGGTTCCAACAATATCGGGTTGCGCTTCGGCACGATCTACAGCCGGGTCTGCGGATCGTCTCACCAGACCTCGAACTATGGCCACAGCGTCTCGTTCAGCTCGAACGAATATGGGGGCAATGACGGCAGCGGGTTCAATAGCACGACCAACTATGCCAACTCGGTGCTCCAGCGGTCGCGCCTGACGGTGTCTTCCGCAGCCCAGCTCAAGCAGGCCGATTACGGCAAGGTAAGGCTCGAGCTCGACGCATCCACCTATGGCACCATCGCGGCGAGCAACAGCGCCGGCACGCTCACCTGGTCGACGGGAGATCCGGTCGCCGCCGGCCTCGTCGTCGGGCAGAAGTTCCAGCTGCGCAGCGGCGCCAACGCCTATGTGGAGTTCGAGATCGTCGGCTTCGGCGGCACCGGCAACCGGACCATTTCGGTATGGCCGAAACCGGCCGACGAGGCCGCGACCGCAATCAGCGCGCTGTGGACGAAATTCTCGATCCACTGGATCGGCAGCGTCGATCAAACGAACGGTCGGATCGAGGTCTACCCCTGGGTGCCGCCGCACGTCACCGGCAAATGGTATTCGATGCACGGCTGGTCGCTGAACGCGCCCGGCGCCGACACCGCCAACATCATTGTGGGGCTTGTCGCCGGCAATCAGTGCGCGGGCGTGCTGAACTGCGCCGGACTGTACGGGCCCAGCGTCTCCAGCGTGCTGGCCGATTATGCCGAGATCACGGTTGCGCAGGGACTCAGCCCGTCCGCCGCGCAGCTCGGCACCGTCATCGAGCATATCCACAGCGAGGTTGCGGAAGTGGATTTCCTCCAGCTGAACGAGGCGCTGACGCAGTCGCGGGCCCTGGTGAAAGGCGGCTCCAGCCTTTCCCTCAGTCGCATCGTCCGCCTCGCGCCGCACGCGAGCACGACCGATCCGCTGCCCGCGCCGGCGTCGCTGCTGCAGGTCAGCATCGACGCCGGCGGCGAGCCGATCGCGGCGGGCCTGCTGCCCGCTTATTCGGGGGGCACCTATGCGGCCGGCATCTTCGGCTTGAGCAACGAGCCGAAGACGCGCTTGCGCACGCTCATCGCCAACAGCGCGACGGTGGACCTGAACTTCGACGCCGAGGTCGCCCGCATCGCCGGCGAGCACCATTGGGCCGAGTTGTTCTGGATCGGTCCGTCGGGCGGGGCGCCGTCCGGCTCCCTGACCCTCCAGCTTTCGCCGGAGCTCGCCTTCAAGGGATGGACAATCGTCGGCGCCTCCTCGCCGATCAGCGCCACGAAGCCGTGCCTGTTCAAGCTGCGCTTCGACAAGGACGGCAAGAAGGTGATGATCACCCGCTTCGACGCGGTCTGACGGCGCCCGGCGGGCGGGAGGCGCTCTCCCGCCCGCTCGGTAACCCCTGGTTAACCATTCGCGCCTAGCGTCTCCTTTTGGCCGGAGCGAGTCCGGCCCTGTGGGGAAGTTGGATGCGGTTGGCGGCTTCGATCGAGCGGGGCTCGGAATATGACCGGCGGCGCTACCAGCGCACGCCGGTGAGCATCGGCGCGGGCCTCGGCAGCGCCGGCGACCGGCCCTCGACCGACGTCACCGTCATCGACCTTTCCGAAGGCGGCTGCGGCATCGAGAGCTCGGCCTGGCTGGAAGCCGGGGCGCGGGTGTGGCTGAAGCTGCCCGGCCTGCAAAGCTGGGCGGCGCGGGTGGCGTGGGCCGACGGGCTGCGCGCCGGCCTCCAGTTCGACCAGCCGCTCCACGCGGCGGTGGTGGCGCGGTATCGGGGCTAGTCGCCGCGGCTGGGGCTTGTCGGCCCAGAGGGATCAGCCCGCCGCCCGGAGAGCGGTAGGGAACCATTAGGGGCTTGTGTGGTACCTTCCCAGTGAGTACGTACACGGCCAACGGCAGGAGACGAGCCATGCGGGACGTCAAGTCTAAAATCTAAGCTAAAGCCCCCTTTCAAGGGGGCTTTTTTTTGGTATTCTCGTCGTCATGGACGAGGGCATCGCCGTAATCATCGCCGCTATTTTGGCGATTTTGGGCATTTTCTACGCCTCTCGTCAGCAGCGCAAAATGCTACGGAAGCAGCATACGTATCAAGTCATTGAGAAACTCAATGACTGGCCTGTGTTCGACCAGAATCTCGATTTCGCCTCAAGTCTCATCAAGGCCGACAAGGTTCCGCGCCTGTGCAGAGACCATGACAAGGAAAATTGTGATAAGATTGACTTCTTGCTAAACTACTATGAATTTCTTTCTGCTGCTGTCATAGCCGGAGATATTGACGAGAGCCTTGTGAGGCGGGTGGAGGAGTCTCGGCTTTGCCGTCTCTACCTGAAATTTCTTCCGTACGTGCAAGAGAACCGAGACGATCGGGATTCGGACAAGATTTGGGAAAATCTTGAGTTTCTTTGCTATAGATGGGCAGTAGATCCGCATGACCCGCTTGGGGACTTGCTGAGCTTGATTCTCTTACGTCCCCTAATGGCTCCGTTCTACGCCGATCGCCAGGCCGTAGCGGCGGCGCTACGGGAGTACCGAACCCGGATCAAGTAACGCAGTACGGCTGCGGCGAAGCGAACGCGCCGGCTCATTCCGGGGGGCACAGCGCTCCCTTCGCACGGCGGCTCGCTTCATACGCTCGTCAACGCGGCGCTCGACCTGTCCCCCGGGAGGGCGCTGAGCCGGGCGTGCCGCGGCTCGCCACGGTATCGGCCGAAGCGCTAGGGGTTTGTCAGGAGGAAGACAGATGAAATTGTGGTTCGGCCGTAAGGCCGGGCGGTTCGCCGCCCGGCCTTTTCTGTTTCGCGCCTGGGGCGCGGCGCCGGCGGTGGGCGAGTGGCCGCGCAGCTACGAGGCGCAGGTGCGCGAGGCCTATCTCGGCAATCCGGTGGCGCAGCGCTCGGTGCGGCTGGTGGCGGAAAGCGTCGCCTGGGCGCCGCTCTACGCCGAGGACGGGGTGAGCGGCGGCGACGCGTCGCGGCGGGCGCTGGCGCTG
>JBJMTY010000166.1:0-9309 GCA_045811445.1 Allosphingosinicella sp.
CGCGCCCCCGGCGCCCCTGCCGCCGCCCGTGCCGCTGCCGCCTCCGGCGCCTCTCCCGCCACCCGCGCCACCGGCGCCCGGCCGCGGCGGCGGCGAGCCGGCGGGGACGGGCTTCACGGTCTGGCCCGGCTTGATCTTGCCCAGCCCTTCCACGATCACCCGGTCGCCCGCCTTGAGGCCGGCGGTCACCACCCATTTGTCGCCGATCGTCCGCTCGGCCGTCACCTTGCGGGTCAGCGCCATGTTGGCGGGGCCGACGACGAGCACGGTGGCATTGCCCTTAGGGTCGCGCGAAACGCCCGCCTGGGGGACCAGGAAGGCGTTCTGGATGGTCTGCTGGATCAGCCTCGCGCGCACATACATGCCGGGCAGCAGCAGGCCCTGCGGGTTGGGGAAGGTGGCGCGCAGGGTGACGCTGCCGGTGCTCGGGTCGACCACCGCCTCGGCGAATTGCAGCGTGCCGGTGAAGCCGTAGTCGCTGCCGTCCTCGAGGACGAGGCCGACCTTGGCCTGGCTGGGCAGATTGCCGCCGGCCGCGACCGAGCGCCTCAGCGCGAGCAATTCGGCCGAGGATTGCTGGATGTCGACGAAGATCGGGTCGAGCCGCTGGATGGTCGTGAGCGATTCGGCCTGGTTGGCGGTAACCAGGGCGCCGGTGGTGAACAGCGAACGGCCGATCCGGCCCGAGATCGGCGCGGGGACGCGGGTGTAGCGCAGGTTGATCGAGGCGGTGTCGAGCGCCGCCCGGTTCTGGGCGACCGCGGCCGAAGCGGCGGCGGCGGCGGCGCGGGCATCGGTATATTCCTGCTGGCTCACCGCCTGCATGCGGGCGAGCGGGGCGTAGCGACGGGACCGCGCCGCCGCCGCGCTGCTGTTGGCCTGGGCGCTGGCGAGGTTGGCGCGGGCCTGCGCCGCCTGCGCCTGATAGAGCGAGGGGTCGATCTGGTAGAGGGTCTGGCCCTGCTTGACGATCGAGCCTTCGGCGAACAGCCGGGCGCGGATCACGCCGGAGACTTGCGGGCGCACTTCGGAAACCTGGTAGGCGCTGGTGCGGCCGGCGAGCTCGGCGACGATCGGCACCGCGGCGGGCTGGACGACGACATAGCCCGCCTCGGGCGTGCCCCCCGCGCCGCCGCGCCCCCCGCGCCCGCCTTTGCCGGCGGCGTCGTCCCCGCTCCCGCCCGAGCAGGCGGCGAGGACCAGGAAGGCGGCCAAAGCGGTCAGGCGTAGGGATCGGATCAACGTCGCCGTCGGCACTCACTACTCCCGGAAGACCCGCCCCGCGGCCGGATCGTCAGATGATTCGCCCCGGGGAGGCATGTAAGCCTTCGCGCCGTTCCGGGAAGAGGGTAAAGTTACGGCCCGGGAACCGCCCCCAGTCCTCCCTGTTAGTCCTCCCTGCGCGCGAAGCGCATGGGGAGGGGGACCAGGCGAAGCCTGGTGGAGGGGCATTACAGACTCAGAATTGCCCCTCCACCGCGTTTCACGCGGTCCCCCTCCCCATCGCCTGCGGCGACAGGGAGGACCAAGAGCCTAGAACTTCGTCCCTACCCGCAGCCCGATCGTCCTGGGCGCGTAGGGCACGATGTAGGGCCGCTGCGCGCATTGGCCGCATTCCTGGTAGCGGGTGAGCTGGGCGCGCTCGTCGAACGCATTCTCGACGTAGAGCTCCGCCGTCCACTTCTTCCAGTCCACGCCGAAGGCGAAGTCCATCATCGTATAGGCCTTGAGCCGCCCGAGCCCGGCCGCCGGGTTCACCGGATTGCCGAGCGGGTCGAAGATCAGGGTGCGGATGTCGGACGAGGCCGAGCTCTGGTGGGTGAGCACGGTCTGGAGGTGCGCCTTGGCGCCGTCGCCGATCGCGAACTCGTAGCGCGCGGTCGCGCTCGCCTTGAATTGCGGCGTGACGGGGAGGCGGGTGCCGCTCGGCGCCGAGACGTAATTGCCCTGGCCCTGCGGCCCCGGCGCGGTGCAGGTGAAGGTCGGGTCGTCGAAGCCGCACAGGTTCCGCCGGGTCTTGGCGTCGGTGTAGGCGGCGCTGCCGCTCAGGTAGAAGCCGACCGCCGGGCGCCAGCTGAAGTCGAGCTCGGCGCCCTTGATGCGGGCGTCGGGGCCGTTGTGGATCTCGGTGAAGCTGTTGGCGCCGAGGAAGGAGAATTGGAACTTCTTCCACTCCTGCCAGAACAGGGCGCCGTTGAGCCGCGCGGTCCCGATCGTCGATTTGAAGCCGAGCTCGTAATTGGTCAGCGTGTCCTCGTCATAGGGCGGGATGTCGCCGCGGCGGTTGATGCCGCCGGGCCGGAAGCCGCGCGACGCCGTCGCGTAGACCATGTGGTCGGGCGTGATTTTCCAGCTCAGGTTGAGGCGGTAGGTGAGGCCGTCTCCCTTCGTCCGCTTCGGCACCACCTGGCCGTTCGAGAACACGCCGAGGTCGGTGCAGGGCGAGCCCGGCACCGCCGGCGCCAGCAGCGTGCCGGCGAGATTGTTGCGCAGGGTCGCGCCGGTCGTCGTGAAGCATTGGATGACGCCGGTGCGCGAGCTGCCGGCGCCGTTGAACGGATGGGCGGTGAAGCCGGCGCCCGGGTTCCGGCCGAAGCCGAAGAAGCCGATCAGCGAATTGTCGTATTTGTAGGCGCGCAGGCCGCCGGTCAAAGTGAGGTTGTCGACGACGTCGAAGCTCGCCTCGCCGAACGCGGCATAATCCTTGTCCACGCGGTCCTGCTGGGTCAGCCAGAGCGTGCCGGGGAAGCCGTTGACCGAGACCGCGCTGCCCAGGCCCGTCACCTGATAGTCCTGGTGGATGCGGTGATATTGGCGCTGGTAGAACAGGCCGCCGACGAAGCGCAGGCGCTTGTCCGCGGGCGAGGCGATGCGCAGCTCGTGGCTCATCTTGGTGAACTTGTCGCGCCCGATGATGTGCTGCGACGGGTCGATGGTGCGGCCGGCATTGTCCTGGAAATAGAAATAGCCGGCGAGGCCGCCATAGCTCGAATAGAGATTGTCGTAGGCCTCGGCATAATCGGTGTAATCGTTCGAGGTGTTGATCTTGCGCAGGAAATAGGCCCCCGCATAGGTCAGGTCCCAGTTCGAGATCTTGCCCTCGATGGTCAGCGCGGCCTGGCCGAAGCGGTCGTGGCTGAAATCGGGGTAGAAATGCTGGACCCGAAGGTCGCCGAGCGTCGGGTCGTAGCCGAACGAGCCGTGGGCGTGCTGGTCCTGGCCGAGCAGGCTCAAGGTCGCCGTCCAATTGTCGGAAAGGTCGATGCCGAGCGCGGCGCGGGCGCCGGCGACGTCGACGTCGTTGAAATTCTTCTCGACCAAAGCGGCGTTGTTGACGACGATGCCGCCGGGTTGCGGCAGGAAGCGGCGCGTGCCGGCGATATTGTCGATATAGCCGGCATTGTGCTCGTACCAGCCGACCACGCGCACCGCCGCGCTCGGCGACAAGGGCGCGTTGAAGAAGCCTTCGAGCTTGCCGCCCATCCCGCCTTTGTTGACCGCGTTGATCTCGGCGTCGGCGCCGCCGTAGAAATTGTTGGGGTCGGGCTTGTTGGTGATGATGCGGATGGTGCCGGCTTCCGACGAGGCGCCGTAGAGCGTGCCCTGCGGCCCGCGCAGCACCTCGATGCGGGCGATGTCGTAGATGTGGACGTCGATCGTGCCGCCGATCGTCGTCACCGGCTGCTCGTCGAGATAGACTCCGACCGAGGGCAGGGAGCCCGAATGGTTGCCGTCGCCGCCCGAGGCGACGCCGCGTATGTAGACGTTGGCGTTGCCCGGCGTCGCCACCTGGAACGACACGCTCGGCGTCAGCTTGGTGTAGTCGTTGAAGTTGGAGACGTTGAGCTCGTCGAGCCGGCGCGTGCCGAGCGCCTGGATGCTGATCGGCACGTCCTGGAGATTCTCCTCGCGCTTCTGCGCGGTGACGACGATCTCGTCCTGGTCGGCCGGGGCCGCGGCCGCCGTGACGGGAGGCGTGACCGGGGGCGTGGCGGGCGCCGGGGCCGGAACGTCCTGGGCATAAGCGGTGCCGCCGAGCGCGGTCGAGGCGAGCAGGCCGAAAAGCGCGTTGCGAAGGCCGGTCGAGCGCATGGGATCCCCCGTTGGTGCGACAGGAAGCGAGGGTGACTCCGGCCGGCCCGCCCCGTCAAATCATTTTGCCTCCGAAACGTCAGGCGGACGCCCGGCTGTGGCTTCCCGGCCACGCCGGTACGCCGCGCCCCCTCGTCCTCCCTGTCGCCGAAGGCGATGGGGAGGGGGACCGCACGAAGTGCGGTGGAGGGGCTTTGCTGACTCAGATAGCCCCTCCACCATGCTGCGCATGGTCCCCCTCCCCATCCGCGTCGCGGACAGGGAGGACTAGGCCGGCGCCTCCGGATAGGCGTCGAGGACCGGCCCCAGCGCGTCCTTCAACGGCCCCAGCCAGGGCTCGAACGCCCGCCACTGGCCGACGCCCTCGCGGTTGATCGGACGGCGGACCTGCTCGGAGCTGGCGGTGCGGACGGCGCGCTTGTTCTCGTGGAAGGCGAGGCAGGCGGGGTCGAAATCGAGGCCGAGAAAGGCGAGCAGGGCGCGCACCTCGCTCTCCGGATCGTCGAGCAGCCGCTCGTGGATCACGCGGTGGACGCGGCCCGGCAGCACTGCGTCGACATGGGCCATCAGCCGCACGTAATCGGCATAATAACGCCCCATGTCGCTCAGCGCGTAGCTGAAGCCCTGGCCGCGGGCATAATGCTGCTTGAAGTTGGAGAAGCCGCAGTCGAGCGGGTGGCGGCGCGCGTCGACGATCCGGGCGTTGGGCAGGATGAGATGGATGAGGCCGGCATGGACCCAATTGTTGGGCATCTTGTCGATGAAGAAGGGCCGGTCCTCGCGCCGGTGGACCCGGGTCCGCTCGAGATATTCCTCGCCGAGCGCGCGCCTCTCGTCCGGCGTCAGCGCGGCCAGCCGCTCGGAATAGCGTTCCTCGTCCCTGGGGCCGGAGAGGCGCCGCGCCAGGATCGGGATGTCGGGCAGCTCCATCGTTCCCTCGACGAGGGGGTGGCTGGCGAGGATCTGCTCGACCAGGGTCGAGCCGGCGCGCGGCATGCCGAGGATGAAGATCGGGTCGGGGGCCGGGCACCCGCCGCCTGCTCGCGCCGCCAGGAAATCCGGGGTGAGGAGGGCGATCGAGCGGTCGACATGGGCGGTCACCTCGTCCGCGTCATAGTCGAGCTCGGCCCGCCGCAGGCGGTTCCCTTCGGCATAATGGCCGAACGCGCGTTCCGCCTCGCCGGCATCCTCGAGCGCCTTGCCGAGCGCGAAATGGAGGTGGAGGCGGTCGGCGTCGGCGAGGCCCGGCCGGCGCAGCGCCGCTTCCATCGCGGCAACATCGGCCCCCTCGAGCCGAACCGTCTTGAGGTTGGCGAGGCTCCACCAGGCTTCGCCGAGCGTCGGGGCGAGGCCGATGGCGCGGCGGTAGGCGGCGACGCCGTCCGCGGTGCGCCCCACCGTCTTCAGCACATGGCCGAAGCTCATCCACACTTTGGGTTGTTTCGGGCGGTATTCCAATACCTTCTGGTACAGCCGGATCGCTTCCTCATAGCCCCCGATCCGGCTCAGCGCCGCCGCCTTAAGGTTCCGGTGCCCCAAAACGTCGGATTCGCTCTCCGCGATACTTTCAAGAACATCCACCGCCTCGGCCGGCCGGTTCTGGCGGTAGAGCGCGGTGGCGAGGTTGGCGCGGGCCGCGGTGAAGTCGGGCGCCAGCTCGAGCGCCCGGCGCAGCAGCGCCTCGGCGTCGCGATAGCGCCCGAGCCGCCCCGCCACCTCGGCCAGCATGCGGATGGCGGCGACGTCGAGCGGGTCGGCGGCGAGGCGGCGGCGCAGGATCGGCTCGGCGACCGCCAGCTGGTTGTCGACCAGGGCCTGGCCGGCGCGGAGTAGCTCGGGGCTGCGCTTGGCCGCGGCGAGCGCGCGGTCGAGGTCGATGCTCATGGCTCGAGCGTCGGCACGCGGTAGCGGGCGAGGATCGCCTTCACCTCCCGGGCATGGCGGGCGAGCGCGGCTTCCACGTCCTCGCGCAGCGCCCGGTCGTCGCGGCGCACCCCCATCGAGACGTCGTAGGCCAAGGGAAGCTGCGGCCCGTCGAAGCGCTCGGCGAGCGGCGTCACCGCCAGCGCCGGCTTCTGCCGCGCGGCGAAATAGCCGGCGACCGGCCCCCACACGAAGGCGACGTCGATCTCCCCCGCCGCCACCGCCTTGAGGATCGGCGCCTGCGGGTCGGGATCGTCATAATCGCCATAGACCATGAAGCCGCGCACGTTGGCGACGATGCCGCGCCGCGCCAGCGCGTGGGCGGGCGGCGTGTTGGCGCCGTCGTCGCCGATCAATTGGACGCCGATCCTCAGCGCCTTGAGGCGGGGATCGTCGAACGAGGCGATGCCGAGATGCCGGTCCGCCCGCGTCACCGCCACGTAGGTCGAGCGGTAATAAGGCCGCGTCGTCCCCAGCATGTCGACATTGCTCCCGACGCCCGGGATGAGGTCGCATGCCCCGGCGTTGAGCGTATTGCGGACATTGCCCCGCCGCTGCGCCCACCAGGTGTAGCGCACCCTGGCGCCCAAATCCCTGGCGACCAGCTCGACGATGCGGTTCTCGAAGCCCTCCCCCTTGGCGTTCGAGAAAGGTAGATTGTTGGGGTCCGCGCAGACCTTGAGCTCGCGCTGCGGCGGCGCGGCGGCGGCGAGAAAGGCAGCGAGCAGGATCATGGCGCGACCACGATGCCCCACGGCCGGCCGCCGAGCTTGACCGTGCCGACCGCCTCGCCTTTGGCGACGTCGATCGCGGTGACGTCGCCGCTGAGGCCGTTGGCGGTGTAGAGGCGGGTCTCGTCCCTGGAGAGCGCGATGTTCCAGGCGCGCCAGCCGGCGGGGAAGGTGCGGACGATCTTCAGCGTCGCGGGATCGACCTCGGCGACCAGCCTGGCGCGGCCGAGGCCGACGAAGGCGCGCTTGCCGTCGCGGGTGAACAGCGTGCCGACCGGCTGGGCGTAGACTTCCGGGCCCTTGCCGTCGGTGAGCTTCGCCGCCTGGAAATCGATCTTGCCGAGGAGCCTTCGGGTGGCGGTGTCGAACACCGAGACGGTGCCGCGCAGCTCGGACGAGACCCAGAAGCGAGACCCGTCGGGCGTGAAGGCGACGAAGCGCGGGCGGGCGTCGACGATGAGGTTGTCGATCACCCGGCCGGTCGCGGCGTCGATGACGTGGGCGGTCGAGCCGCTCTCCGACGCCTGGACGACGAGCTTGCCGTCCGGGCTCACGCCGGTCCCTTCCGGCTCCCCGCCGACCGGCACTTCGGCGACCGCCTTGGCCGAGACGATGTCGACCATGGTGAGGAAATTGTCATTCTCGTTGGCGACGTAGAGCCGCTTGCCGTCCGGCGACAAGGCGAAGGTCTCGGGGTCGGGGCCGGAGGGGAGGCGCCCGGTCACCTTGCTGCTCGCGATGTCGACGACGGCGATGTCGTTGCTGTCGGAAGTCGCGACGTAGAGCGTCCGGCCATCGGGCGAGAGGGCGATGCCGCGCGGACGCTTGCCGACGTCGAGCCGGCCCGTCTCCTTCAGCGTCGCGGCGTCGATGACGTGGACGAGGTTCGCGGTCTCGTCGGTGACGTAGAGCGTCTCGGCCCCGGCGGGCGCGGCGAGGATGGCGAGGAGGAGGAGAGCCCCGGCGCGGATCATGTCCTCGTATAGAGGAAGGCGGCGATGTCGCGCGAGTCCCGCTCGGTGACGCCGAGCTCGGGCATGGCGGTGCCGGGCGAGACCTGCTGCGGGTGGCGGATGAACAGCATCATGTTGTCGGGCCTGTTGGCGAGCCGGCCGCCGATGATGCCGCGCGCCGCGACGCCGTCGAGCGGCGGGCCGACCGTGCCGCTCGCCCCCGACATGCCGAGGATGGCGTGGCAGCCGCCGCAGCCATAGCGCCCGAACGCGACCTGGCCGGCGGCGACCTTGCCCATCGTCATCGCTTCCGCCTTGGCCCTGAGGTCGGCGGCCTCGTAGCGGCTGTCGGCGTAGAAGCCGAGCAGGACGAGCAGCAGCGCGCCGGCGACCAGCGCGGCGATCAGCAAAGGTCTATTCCGCGGCGACGGCATGGCCGACCTCGCTGGCTCTGAGCCATTGGTAAGCGAAGAACAAAGCGGCGGCGGCGTGGAACGCGCCGCCCGGTATCCACATGACGAGCCCGGCGAGCTGCTGGTCCTCGGCCGGGCTGAGGCCGGCGGGTGTCAGGCCGAGCGCGGCGTAAGGCGCGTACCAGGGGCTCGACGAGAGCGCCATCAGGGCGCCCAGCGCGCCCCCGATCACGGTCGTGAAGAACAGGCACACCGCGACCAGCCCGTAGCCGGTGCGACCCGTCCGCCCGTGCGCCATCGCCCACCAGAAGAGCAAAGCGGTGAGCAGGAAGGACAGATGCTGGGCGACGTGCCAGCCCTCGCCCTCGAGCGCCCGGTCGAACAGAAGCGGCATGTGCCAGAGCCACAACGCCGCGGCCTGGAGCGCGGTGGCGGCGACGGGCCCGGAGAGGATCGCCCATACGCCTTTGCCGGAGCGGGCGATGCTGGCGAAGCCGCTCCGAACGCTCGCGGGGAAAGCCCAGAGCAGCACCGGGCCGGGCCGGGCGAGCACGAGCAGCAAGGCGGCCGGGAGCATGATCAGCTCATGCTCGATCATGTGCATCGTGAAGCTATGCTCGCCCGCCTGGTGCAGCGGCGAGGCGACGGCGCCGGCCAGCACCGCCCAGCCGGCGGCGAAGAAGGCGGCGCCGCCCCGGAGCGCGCCCCGCCCCGGCCCGGAACGCGCGCGCAGGCGAGCGAAGCCGACGAGGTAAAGGCCGCCGAACAGGAGCAGCGGGACGAGCGCGGCCGGTTCGGGGCGCCAGCCGCCATGCGCCTCGCCGCCATGCGCCAGCGCGGGCGCGGGAAGCAGCAGGAGCAGGGCCGCGAGCCGCTTCATCCAAAGCAGCTCGGGATGATCAGGCCGGCGGCGGCCTGGAGAATGATCGCGACCGCCATCACCGCCGCGGCGAGCGTGCCGACCAGGCCGACGAACGAGCGCGGCGCCTCGTCGTCCCCGCCGCGCCACACCCTCAGCGAGATGAAGCCGCCGAGCACGATCAGCGCCAGCGCGAGCAGGCTGACGAGCAGATCGAGCAGGCCGTCGCCGGGGCTGCAGCCGGCGAACACGGCATTGGAGCCGAGCTGCTGCGAGCCGAACCAGGCGAAGGTCCCCGCCGCCAGAGCGGTCCAGGCGGCGAGCGTGCCGCGGGCCTC
>JBJMTY010000167.1:0-6562 GCA_045811445.1 Allosphingosinicella sp.
CGTCGCCGCCGACCGCGCCTGCGCGGCGGCCAAGGCCGCCGGCTCGGCCTGCTTCCCAGTCGCCCCTTAACAATTTCTTCGCGCAAACCCGTTAGCCTCCCATTCCGACGGAGGGGGAATATGGCCGCATTGGGACGGATCGAGCGCAATAGCGGCATGGCGACGCGCTGGCGCCGGCGGCGCATGTGCGTGCTCCTCGCCCCTGCCCCCTCGGCCGCCGCCTTGCGCGACGTTTCCGCCCGAGGCGCCTTCGTCGAGACCGCCGCGCGGCCGGGCATCGGCGCCCATGTCGAGCTGAGGCACCCCGAGGCCGGCTCGATCCAGGGCGTGGTGAGGTCCGTTTCCGCCGACGGCGTGCAGGTCTCCTTCGCCTGCACGGAGGATTCGGTCGGCTTCGCGCTGATGGCGATCGCGTCCGACATGACCCGCGGCTAGCCCTGATTCAGGCGTCTAGTCCGCTTCCCATTCCTCGCTCGCATAGCCCTGGGCGTAGAGCAGAGCGGTGAGGTCGTTGTGCCGCACCGTCGCCCCCGCCGCCGCGACCGCGGCCGGCTTGGCCCGGTACGCGACGCCGAGGCCGGCGGATTCCAGCATCGGCACGTCGTTGGCGCCGTCCCCCACCGCCATCGCGTCGCTCGCATCGAGCCCCCGCTTCGCCGCCGCGTCGAGCAAGGCCTGACGCTTGCCGGCGGCGCCGACGATCGGCGCCTCGACCTCGCCGGTCAGCCGTCCGCCCTTGACCACCAGCCGGTTGGCGACCACCCGGTCGAAGCCCAGAGCGGCGCCGACCGGGCCGGCGAAGGCTGTGAAGCCGCCCGACACCAGAACCGTCTGCGCGCCCTGCCGCTTCATCGTCCTGACCAGCGCGCCCGCCCCCGGCGTGTAGCGGACCCGCTCCTCGCGGCAGCGCTCGATCGCGGCTTCGTCCAGGCCCTTCAGCAGCGCGACCCGCGCCTTGAGGGCGTCCTCGAACGCCATTTCCCCGCGCATGGCCCGGCCGGTAATCTCCGCAACCTCGGCCTTGATCCCGGCATAATCGGCCAGCTCGTCGATGCATTCGACTTCGATCATGGTCGAATCCATGTCGGCGACGAGCAATTTGCGGCGGCGCGAGGCCTCGCCCTGGACCACCACGTCGATCTCGCCGGGCAGCGCCTCGATCGCGGTGCGGGCGGCGGCCGGGCCGGACGAGAAGAGGATGTCGCAGGCCCGGTCGGCCTCGATCCACGAGCGGCCGAACGAATGGATGCCGGCCGCGCGCAGCACGTCCTCGGCCGCCGAAATATCGCCGCTCGACAGGCGCTGCTTTGCTATCAGGGTGGCGATGAACACGAACGAGGCTCCCAAACCGGCGCTGGCGCTTATCGCGGGACCGACCGCCAGCGGCAAGTCGGCGCTCGCTCTGGCGCTGGCGGAAGCGACCGGCGGGATCGTCGTCAACGCCGACAGCGCGCAGGTTTATGCGGATTTGCGCATAATCTCGGCACGCCCGACCCCCGCCGACGAGGCGCAGGCCGCGCACGCCCTGTATGGTTATGCAGACGGGGCGAAGGCCTGCTCCGCCGCCGCCTGGGCCGAAGACGCGAAGCGCGAGATCGCCGCGGCGCACGAGGCGGGGCGGCTGCCGATCCTCGCCGGCGGCACCGGCCTGTACCTTCGCACCCTGCTCGACGGGATCGCCCCGGTGCCGGAGATCGACCCCGGCATCCGCGCCGCCGTCCGGGCGCTTCCCGTCGCCAAGGCGCATGCCGCGCTGGCTCGCGAGGATCCCGCAGCCGCGCGCCGCCTGGGGCCAAGCGACACGATTCGCGTCGCCCGCGCGCTCGAGGTCGTCCGCTCGACCGGCCGGCCGCTCGCCCAGTGGCAGACGCGGCGCACCGGCGGCATCGGGGCCGATGTCGCGCTCCACCCTCTCATCCTCCTCCCCCCGCGCGATTGGCTCCAGGCCCGCTGCGACGCGCGCTTCGAGGCGATGCTGTCCGAGCAGGGGATCGAGGAAGTGCGCGCTCTGCTCGCGCGCGGCCTCTCTCCCGCTTTGCCGGTGATGCGGGCGATCGGCGTGCGCGAGATTGCCGGCCTGCTCGCCGGCGCGCTGACCCGGGAGCAGGCGCTCGCCGCCGGGCGCATCGCCACGCGCCAATATGCCAAGCGCCAATATACCTGGTTCTCGCGCCAGCCGCCGCCGGACTGGCCGCGCTTCACCGCGCCGCTCGATTGCGGGGGGTTCGAACTTGCTCTAGCCGGGCTCCATGCACGTCTATCGCGATGAGGAGGCGGACCTCGACCTGATCCGCGGCCGCCGCGTCGCCGTCGTCGGCTACGGCAACCAGGGCCGCGCCCAGGCGCTCAACCTGCGCGACAGCGGCGTCGCCGTCACCGTCGGGCTGCCGGAGGGCTCGGGGAGCCGGGCGCGGGCGCGCGAGGACGGCTTCGCCCCCGTCACCGCCGCCGAGGCCGCGGCCGGCGCCGACGTCGTCGCCCTGCTCGCCGCCGACGAGGATCACGGCCGCATCTATGCGAACGAGGTCGCCCCCAGCCTGCGCCATGGCGCCGCGTTGGTCTTCGGCCACGGCCTCTCGATCCGCTTCGGGCTGATCGTCCCCCGCGCCGATCTCGACGTGATCCTGGTCGCGCCCAAGGGCCCCGGCACGGCGCTGCGCCGCGAATATCAGGCGGGCAAGGGCCTGATCGCCCTGTTCGCGGTCGAGCAGGATGCCAGCGGCCAGGCCCAGGCCCTCGCTCTGGCCTATGCCGCGGCGATCGGCAGCGGCCGCGCCGGCATCCTGCCGACCAGCTTCGCCGAGGAGAGCGAGGCCGATCTGTTCAACGAGCAGGCGGTGCTGTGGGGCGCCATCCCGGAGCTGATCCACGCCGGCTTCGAGACCCTCGTCGATGCCGGCTTCTCGCCCGAAATCGCCTATTTCGAATGCCTCACCGAGCTCAAGCTGCTCGCCGACCTCATCCACGAGCGCGGCATCGCCGGCATGCGTGAAGCGATCTCCAACACCGCCGAGTTCGGCGCGTTGAAGGGCGGCGCGCGGATCGTCGACGCCGACGCCCGCACCGAGATGCGACGCATCCTGAGGGAAGTGAAAAGCGGCGCCTTCGTCCACGATCTGCTCGACGATGCCCGCGCCGGCTATCCCAGGCTCAAGGCGAGCCGCGCCCGCGCCGCCGCCCACCCGATCGAGGCGGTCCGCGAACGCATGGCGAAGCTGGCGAAACCGGCGTGAAGTCAGTATCGTAGCCCGATGCTCGCAGCCGCCCGCCAACGCTATCTCGACCTGCTCGCCTCGGTCTACATCTACAACGAGCATCGCGGCTACAGCAGCCTCGATCGCGTGCTGGTCGCGCTCCGGGCCAAATATCCCGACGATCGCGGCTTCATCGCCGAGGTCGAGAAGCACCGCGCCGACGAGCGCAAACATTACCTCATGTTCAAGCGCTGGTTCGAGGCGCGCGGCGAGATGCCCTATCTGGTCGACCGCGCCTGCGGCCAGATCGACCGGATGATCCGCCTCACCTTCGGCTGCCACATCGACGATCTCGACACCCAGGACGTGATCGACCGCGACGATCTGTTCGCCAAGCTCTGCCGGGTGATCATGCTCACCGAGGTGCGCGGCATGCGCCAGGTCGACATCCTGCTCGCCCATCCCGCGGTGAAGGCCGACAAGGGGCTGATGAAGATCTTCCACGTCGTCGAGCGCGACGAGCCCTCGCACTGGATGCCCTACGAAGCGTGGATCCGGCGCAGCGGCCGGCCGATGCCCTATCTCTCGGAGAAGGTGGCCGACATCCTCGTCCACCGCAGCCTCGTCCTCGCCAAGCTGCCGTCGCTCTATCTCCACCCGCGGCTGAAGCGCCGGACCGACTGGCCGGACGATCATGACGCCCCGCGCGAGAAAGCGGCGGCGTCGGTCCATTGATCCTCCCCCGCCCGCGCTGGCTGCCGCCGCCCGACGGCTCGCGCGACCCCCGCGCCGAAGACCCGACCAACCTGTGGGTGGTCCACCTCGCCGGGCGCGCTTTGCTGCCGCTCGCGCTGAAGCTGCGTGTGCCGGCCAATGCCGTGTCGGTCGCGGGGCTCGCGCTCGGCGCGGGCGCCGCCTGGTGCTATCTGGATTGGCGACGGGCGGCGACGGCGGGCTTCCTGCTCAGCATCGGCTGGCTGATCGCCGACGGCCTCGACGGCATGATCGCCCGCGCGACGCGGACGGCGAGCGCGACCGGCCGCTTCCTCGACGGCCTGTGCGATCATGGCGTGTTCGCTCTGCTCTACGTCGCTCTGGCGGCCTCGCTGGGCGGCTCGGCCTGGGCGCTGGCGGCGGTGGCCGGCGCGGTCCACGGCGTCCAGGCGAACCTCTATGAGGGCGAGCGCATGCGCTTCCACCGCCGCCTGCGCGGCGAAGGCCTGCCGCCCTCGCTCGCGCCGCCGCGCAACCCGCTGGTACGCGGCTACGACGCGCTCGCCGGCAGCCTCGACCGGCTGGCCGCACCGTTCGACGCCCGCCTGGCCGCCGCGCCCGATCCGCTCGCGTTCGGCGCCCTCTACGCCGCGCGCGCGGCGCCGGCGCTGCGGCTGATGGCGCTGCTCAGCAACAACGTCCGGGTGATCCTGATCTGGCTCGCCTGCCTCGCCGCCAACCCGCGACTCTTCTGGTGGATCGAGCTCGGCCCGCTGACCTTGGTCGCGGCGGCGGGCATATTCTGGCACCGCCGGGTGGAAAAGGAATTGGCCCCGGGGCCGGGGTGACCGACCCCCCTATTTCCCCGCCGCGACCGCCGGCCGGTCCGCCTTCGGGCGGTTCGGGGCGAACAGGTCGCCGAAGAAATCGCCTTTGTACCAGAGCGGCCGGCGGTCGGCGTCGGCGAGGTCGCGACTGATCAGGTAATTCAACCGCGCATAGCGGGCGCCCGATTCCCAGTCGATCGGCTGCGACATGTCGTCGTTCACCTTGTGATAGGCGTGGGCGAGGAAATCCTGCCACTTGGCGCCGCCGCCGTTCGCCCAGCCGGTCGCCAGCATGATCGCGGGCACGCCCTCCTTGACGAACTCATAATGGTCGGAGCGGACGAAGATATTCTCCTGCGGCATCGGGTCGGGCGAGAGCGCGACGCCCATCTCGCCGGCGGCGCGGCGCACCGTCTCGGCGACCTGGCTGTGGTCGCCGCCGAACGCGATCACGTCGGTGAAGCGGTAGAGCAGCAACGGCATGTCGAGGTCGACCGCGGCGGCGATCTTGCCCACCGGCACGGTCGGGTTGGAGGCGAAATAGGACGCGCCGAGCAGGCCCTTCTCCTCGCCGGTGTTGGCTATGAACAGCACCGAGCGGCGCGGCCTCTTGCCCGATTCGACGAAGCCGCGCGCCACTTCCAGCGTCGTCGCGACCCCGGCGGCATTGTCGAGCGCGCCGTTGTAGATCGCATCCTCGCCCGGCTTGGCGTTCTTGCGCACGCCCAGATGGTCGAGATGGCCCATCAGGATGACATATTCGTCCTTGAGGGCCGGATCGGCGCCGGGAAGGATGCCGATCACTTCCGGGCTCTTGATCTCGCTCCACGCGCTGGTGCGCTGGAGGCGGACCTGCGACTTGAGCGGGAAGCCGGCCGGGCGCTTGCCGGCATCGGCCACGGCGCGGACGTCGGCGAACCTCTTGCCGGCCCCGGCGAACAAAGCGGCGGCGGTGGCATCGTCGACGCTCATGGTGAAGCGCAGGCCCGGCGCGTCCTCGTGCCCCTTGCCGTTCTTGCCGATCCAGCCGAGCGAGGCGCGGCCCGCGCGCGCCGCCATCGCCGCGAACGGCCGCGCCTTGGCATAAGCGGCGGTGTAGAGCGTGATCATGCCGACCGCGCCGCGCCGCGCCGCCATCGCGCCTTTCTCGTCGCCCATGTGCGCGGCGATCTCGCTGGGCAGGCCGGAAGGGATGCCGGCGAACACCGCGACGATCTTGCCGCGCACGTCGAGCCCCTTGTAATCGTCCATGCCGAGCTTGGGCGCGTCGACCCCGTAGCCGGCGAAGACGACCGGCGCCGACACGTCCTGCTTTTCCTCCGAAAGGCTCGCGCCGACGATCGCGCCCTTGCCGTTGTCGAGCGCAAGCGTGCCGCCCGGCCCGGTGATGGCGATGGTCGGCGTGCCGGCCAGCGTCGCCGAGCGGAACGGGACGTACTGGAACCAGCCGCCGTCCTCGCCGCCCGGCTTCAGCCCGAGCGCCATGAACTGGCTCGCCACATAGGCCGCCGCGATCTCGTGCCCCCGCGAGCCGGTGTCGCGGCCCTCGAGCCGGTCGTCGGCGAGGAAGGCGACATGGGCCTTGAAGCGGTCGGCCGAGAAGGTCGGTCCGGCCGGCGGCTGGGCCGGCAACTGGGCCGGCGCGGCGCCGGCGAGGACGAGGGACAAAGAAGCGGCGAACGCGAGAGGCTTGAGGCGCATGGAAATCCTTGGCGAGCTAGGCGGGGGAGGCAGCGGGGGAAACGTGGCTGTTGCCTAAGTGCGGATCGCCGCGACGGCAAGGGTCGCGGCGGATTGTGGCAATCTCGCTGCACCGATATGTCGGCA
>JBJMTY010000168.1:0-4838 GCA_045811445.1 Allosphingosinicella sp.
ACCCCAAGGGCGACGCGGTGCTGAAATCGGTGTCGCAGCGGCTGGTCAAGGAAGCGGGCGAAGTGGGCCATGTCGGCCGCATGGGCGGCGACGAGTTCGCCATCGTGATCCGCGACGCGCAGAGCCGCAAGAAGGTCGACGACCTCGCCCGCCGCATCATCGGCGCGGTCGCGGAGCCCTATCATATCGACAAGGCCGAGATCCGCATCGGCGTCTCGATCGGCTGCGCGTTCGGCCCGATCGACGGCCAGAGCGTCGACGACCTCATCCAGAAGGCCGACCTCGCGCTCTACCAGGCCAAGGCGGAAGGCCGCGGCACCTGCTGCTATTTCTCCGCCGACATGCAGAACGAGGCCGAGGACCGGCTGCGGCTCGAGCAGGATTTGCGCCAGGCGCTGACCCTGAAGCAGCTCCGCCTCGACTACCAGCCGCTGATCAACGCCGCCGACCAGAGCCTGATGGGCTTCGAGGCCCTGATCCGCTGGCACCACCCGACCCGCGGCATGGTGCCGCCGACCCAGTTCATCCCGCTCGCCGAAGAGACCGGCCTCATCATGCAATTGGGCGATTGGGTGATCGAGGAAGCCTGCCGCGCCGCCTCGGTCTGGCCCGATTACATCTCGGTCGCGCTCAACCTCTCGGCCCGCCAGCTCATCCTGCCGGCCCTCCCCAACACGGTCGCCGAAGCGGTCGCGCGCCACAAGGTGAAGCCGAACCGGATCGAGCTGGAAGTGACCGAGAGCGTGTTCCTCGGCGACAGCGAAGGCTCGCTCGACGTGCTCAAGCGCCTGCGCTCGCTCGGCGTCGGCATCGCGCTCGACGATTTCGGCACCGGTTACTCCTCGCTCGGCTATCTGAACAAGGCGGTGTTCCACAAGCTCAAGATCGACGGCTCGTTCGTCCGCGAGGCGGCCAACAACCGCGAGACGGTGGCGATCATCCAGTCGATCGTCCAGCTCGCCAAGAGCTTCCGCATGACGGTGACCGCCGAAGGCGTCGAGACCGCCGACGACTTCACCCGCATGCGCGACCTCGGCTGCCACCAGATCCAGGGCTACCTCTTCGGCCGCCCCATGAGCTTCGAGCGCGCGACGGAACTGATCCACGGCACGGCGACGCGGCTGAGCGCTTAGGGGGCGGGAAAGAGCCGCCCATTGCGGACCTCCCGGTGCTGCAGCTAGGCTGCCGACGGTGGGCAACTCCTTCAACGACCATGTCTCGTTGCGGGTGAAGCACCCGACGCTCGCAATCATGCTGCTGTCGGCAGTCCTCGCCGTGGCCGGTACCCGGGCATCGGCGCGAAACCGGATCGCGCCGCTGCCCGAGGGGGTTCAGCCTTCAGGCGAAAAGAAGGTTCACGGGCTGTACGCCGAGACCGAGTTCAGCCGCGTCGATGTGAACGCCGATCTCGAGGCGCTCGAGTCCGAATGCAAGGAGCGCGGCGTCGACTCGACGATCGAGGGACGCGGCCTGGCCGAGAAGGGAAAGCAAAGGCTCTACCGGACTCGGACGAGCGTCGCCGTCTTCGAGGACACCCCGACAATCACGGTAAACCACCAGGCATGCTCAGCTGTGATCACGCTTTCCCGCAGCGCCACGGCGAGGACCGGCCCCTGGTCGAGCATCAAGCCCCTGCAATGGACCGACCCGCAGCCGGCCTGCCCGCGCTTCCACCGCTGCTGGACGGCGAAGGTCGCGGGCGTCAAAGCCCAATGCATCGATCTCGGCGACGGCTTGGTGGGATCCACGATCTGCTATTCGGTGCAGGACGATCTCAGCAAGGATCTGGTCGTGGCCCGCTCGCAATACACGGACGACGGCAGCGGCCCCGATACCGAATGGGCCCTCGACCTGGTCTTCCCCCACGCCCTGATCGACCCCGCGGTCTTCGCGGAGAGCACCGGCGGCGCCCCGCCCTAGAAAAGCGAGCCCGCATAAGCCGAAGATCGACGGCCGCTTCGTCCGCGAGGCGGCGAACAACCGCGAGACGGCCGCGACCCTCCAGTTGATCGCACCACCCACCAAGAGCTTCCCCATGAGGGCGACCGCCGAAGGCGTCGAGACCGCCGACGACTTCACCCGCATGCGACCTCGGCTGCGACCAGATCCAGGGCTACCTCTTCGGCCGCCCGATGAGCTTCGAGCGCGCCACCGAGCTGAGGTCTGGGCATGGCAACGCGGCTGAGCGCTTAGGGCGCGGGAGGGGGATATCCCCGTCGTTAGCGCGAAAGCGGGAGCCGGAGACGACTGAGGCCAATCCCGCTTCTTCTTACCTAGACTTCTTTAGTAGATGGAAATGGCGCGCACTTTGGCTCCTTCCCTGACATGCTGGCTAGCTAAGCGCGAAACGGGTGGGCGGGACCATAGCGACCTCGGAGAAGGTGTAATCTATCCGGTCGACGTGCCGGACGGCAGACGCCGTCTCGTCAAACACAAACAAGGACGGATCGAAGACGCACAGGTTTTTGCCGGCGCCGACTGAGCTGCGATAGGAGATGCCATCGAAGCCGCGCCGGATCAGAATATCAGAGAGTAGCTGCGTTGCGGCGTATCTGTGCCGCTCCTCCGGTATCACCGGCAGACTCAGAAGAGTGTCGACGTGATAGATGATCGCGAACTCATCTAGGCGCTTGTCCGACGAGGCGAAATTGCTGATCGGCACATCGAACTGCGCGATCCTGAGCCGACGGGACGGACGAAATCCTCCTACCGAGATCGTGTGCCCAGGATGAGGTCGGATTTCCGCCAACGCCGTCTCGATCTCCGAAGCTACGTAGAGGACGGACACTCCAAGCCTATTCATCCTCCCGGCGCTTGCCTGCGGCGGCGGCAATGCCGACATGGCCGCGCCCTTATAGGGCGTGACAACCCGCGTGACCCGCATGTCACTAAAGTGGGTTTCGGCATGCTGATAGCCGATGCGGCCCCGATACCAGAGCGAGCCTTCGGCGACCTCCGACTCAATTTCGTTGGCAATGCGGCTGACAAGCGCTTCCATGGCCGGTTCGACGGCGTGGAAGTTCTCGCGGTCAAGGCGAAGTTCGATGTCTCGAAGCTCGCTGCAAATGGTTTCCGGGATCGAGAACTGCAGCAGGCGTCCCGCGACCTCATCATTGCCCGCATAGAGACAGATGCCTTGGTCATATTCAGGATAGATTCCACCTTCCCAAGTGATCCGGTCGATGAGTTCGTCGGGGAAACCTTGGGGCCTCGCGATCTCGACAATCGGGTTCTCCTGCGCGAGAAGAATGTCGTGGATCGACGTTCCGCCCCAATGGTGATTATATTCCTGCTCGTCGAAATGCAGGCGGATTAGCGCTCGCATCAGATTCCGGACCGCCTCGAACCTTTCCGGATTAAACACGTTTTCCGTTCCACCACAGACGCCGCAGACCCCCTCGCTGGAATCACTGCCGACAAGCGCGCTAAGCTCGGGATGTTTCGCACAGGACAGACAGAGGCTGACCTTTTCCGGCACAACTTCTTCAGATTCTTCCATCATGCGAAGTTTCTGCCTCCATTATTCGGACTCTAACAATTGATTATCTTGAAAAACAGGCATAGCTCAGCCGTTCCAATCCGGTCTGGGAGGAGTTTCATGACCACGCCTTTCGGATACGTCACCGGGCCATTCTATACGTACGAGATCCGGCACTGGATTGAGCCTGACAGGACAGAGCAGCAGGTGATCTACGTCGGCCGTGGCCGTGCGCGGCGAGCTAAGGTCTATTACCGCTTCTTCGATCGTGCGGGCAACAATCGGTACCACAATCCGAGAGGACACAATCCAGGTCTCGACGCCGCGATCGCCGCTGTTCGCGCATCGGGCGGCGAGATCATGGTGACAGCTCAAGATCACGGCTCCGACCTCGCGGCGTGCAAGGCGCGCGAGAAGGAGCTTGTCCTCAAATACGGCCGCATCGGTGTCCACCCAGGTGGAACGCTCCACAACCGAAACGCGGGCGGATGAGCTAGCCGGCGCCAGATGCCGCAGAAGCTGCTGAGGTCGGCTCTTCAAGAACTCAAGGCCACCAGCAGACGGTCCGCTTACGGCCAGAAGCCGACGCTCGGCGGGGCGGGAGTGATCGCCGTTCACCGTTGCGGAGATCCCGCGCGCATTTGTCCCTTTTGGAAGAAAGGTTACAAGGTCTTTTGACTCCCCCAAGCGGGATTCCCGCTTTCGCGAGAGTGACGGGACTGGCACTCTGCCGCCGTGAAACGCGCCATCCTCCTCCTCCCGCTCCTGCTCCCTCTCGCGCTGGCCGCCTGCGACAAGCCGGCGCCGCAGGCCAAGCGGGCGGAGCCCGAGCGCCGCACCGAGCCCGCGCCGCCGCCGCGCAGCGAGGCGGGGGACGGCGCCGCCGCGGCGCTCGGGCGCTACTATGCCCTGATCGAGGCCGGCCGCTACGACGACGCTTACGCGATGCGCAGCGGCGGCGGGGTGGATCGGGAGCGGTTCGCCGCGAACTTTCGGGCTTATGAGAGCTATCACGCCCAGCCCGGCGCGCCGTCGCAGCCGGCCCGCCAGGGCGATTTCGAGTTCGTGGAGGTGCCGGTGATGATCACCGGGCGGTTCGTGGGCGGCAAGCCGTTCGGCAGCGCCGGTCGCGTCACCCTCCGCCGCGCCCGCCGCGGCGCCGATCGGGCCTGGCGCATCTACACCTACTGAGGATCCGCCCCCCGCCCCAGGCCGGCCTCGCCGCTCCCGACGCGCGCCTCCGGCCGGGCTCACGCAAAGGTTGCGGTCGGGTGGGCTTTATGTTACGTTATCATGTAACATAGTTGGGAGAGGCAACATGCGCAGAATCGCGATGCGCGGCACTTTTGCTAACATTGAC
>JBJMTY010000169.1:0-2985 GCA_045811445.1 Allosphingosinicella sp.
ATCAGGCCGATCGTCGTCAGGATCATGTTACCGCCCTCTCCCCAAACCGTCGGCACGCATATTGTAGACAAGAGGGGCCGCTTCCAAGCAAAATCGGGCGATGAACCACCCCCCGGCCCTGCGCCTCGTCCGCACCCTCCTGTTCCTCCCCGCCTCCAACCCGCGCGCGATCGAAAAGGCGCGGGGGCTGGGCGCCGATCTGGTCGTGCTCGACCTCGAGGATGCGGTGAAGCCCGCCGACAAGGAGGCCGCGCGCGCCGCGGCGGTGGCGGCGGTCGCGGCGGGGTTTCCGGTGCCGGCCGCGATCCGGATCAATTGCGACGAGCGCTGGTGGGCCGGGGATGTCGCGGCCGTGGCGGCGAGCCGCGCGGATTATGCTATCGTGCCGATGACGGCCGGTCCCGGCGATGTGGCGAGGGCGCGCGAGGCGACCGGGAAACCCGTCCTCGCCATGGTCGAGACCGCGCGGGGCGTGCTCGCCGCGCCGGCGATCGCTGAGGCCGCGGAAGCTTTGATCGCCGGCACCAACGACCTCGCGGCCGACCTCGGCCTGCGGCCCGGCGCGGCGCGGGGGGCGCTGACCATGGCGCTCCAGTCGATCCTGCTCGCGGCGCGGGCGGCGGGGAAAGCCGCGTTCGACGGGGTCCATAACAAGCTCGACGACCCGGCGGGGCTGGAAGCGGAATGCCGGGAGGGGCGCGGCTTCGGCTTCGACGGCAAGTCGCTGATCCACCCCGGCCAGATCGACATCGCCAACCGGCTGTTCGGCCCATCGGACGAGGAGGTGGACGCCGCCCGGCGGCTGGTCGCGGCGGCGACCGGGGGGGCGGAGCGGTTCGAAGGCGAGATGATCGAGCACATGCATGTCGAGCAGGCGCGTTTCGTGCTGGCGAGGGCGCGGGAGGCCCGCTAAGCGCGGCCGAAAAGACAGGAGAGTTTGCATGGATCGCCGCCATTTCCTCGCCACCACGGCGGCCGCCGCTTTGGGCCTCGCGCTCGAGCCCCAGCGCGCGGTCGCCGCATCGGCCGCGCCGGCCGCGCCGACCGGTCCGGGCGACGCCGCCCTCGACGCTCTGTTCGAGGAGATTTTCCAGCGCGGCATCGCCACCTCGCCGGAGCAGGCGACCTCGCTCGGCCTCGACAAGGGCGCCAACGCGCCGCTCAAGCACCGGCTGACGCCGCGCACGATGGCGGAGCGCGCCCGCCAGCTCGCCGAGGACCGGGAATCGCTCGCCCGCCTCGCCGCCGTCGACACGGCCGCGCTGTCGCCCGCGGCGCGGCTCAACCTCGAAGTGGTGACCTACTCGATCACGAGCCGGACGGTGGCGCCGGCGCGCTTCGCGATCGACAGCGCGATCCGGCCCTACCGCATCTTCCAGCAGGGCGGCGCCTATTTCTCGGTGCCCGATTTCCTCAACACCGCCCACACGGTCAACGTGAAGGAGGATGCCGAGGCCTATCTCGACCGGCTGGAGGCGTTCGCGGCGGTGCTCGACCAGGAGAACGGGCTGCAGCGGATGGAAGCGGCGCGCGGCTATCTGGCGCCGGGCTGGTCGCTCGACCTGACGCTCGGCCAGATGGAGAAATTGCGCGGCCAGAAGGCCGAGGACAGCTCGATCGTCCAGTCGCTGGCGAAGCGCGCCAAGGCCAAGGGCATAGACGGCCGCTGGGAGCATCGCGCCGCCGAGATCGTCGAAAAACAGGTCTATCCGGCGCTCGACCGGCAGATGGCGATGGTGCGCGAGCTGCGCCCGGCGAGCGCCCCCGGCGACGGCGCCTGGCGGGTGCCGCACGGCGAGGAGATCTACGCCGTCGCGCTCGAGCAGGCGACGACGACCCGGCTCAGCCCCGCCGAGGTCCACAAGATGGGCCTCGACCAGGTCGCCGAGATCAGCGGCCGGCTCGACCGCATCCTGCGCGCGCAGGGCATGACGCAAGGCGGGGTGGGCGCGCGGCTGGCGGCGCTCAACGTCTCGCCCGAGCAGCTCTATCCCAACAATGCCGAAGGGCGGGCCGCGCTGATCGCCGACCTCAACCAGGGGGTCAAGGACATGTACGCCCGCCTGCCGCGCGCCTTCGCGACCCTGCCGACCCAGCCGCTCGAGATCCGCGCGGTGCCGGTCGAGATCCAGGACGGCGCCTCGAACGGCTATTACAACCGCGCCTCGTTGGACGGGTCGCGGCCGGCCATCTACTTCATCAATTTGAAGGACGTCGGCGACTGGCCGAAATATTCCTTGCCCTCGCTGACCTTCCACGAAGGCGTGCCGGGCCATCACCTCCAGATCAGCCTCGCCCAGGAATCGCGGGACATACCGACGCTGCGGAAGACCGGCTTCTTCAGCGCCTATTCGGAAGGCTGGGCTCTCTACGCCGAGCAGCTCGCCGACGAGCTCGGCGCCTACAAGTCGCCGCTCGAGCGGGCCGGCTACCTCCAATCCTTCCTGTTCCGCGCCGCGCGCCTGGTCGTCGACACCGGCCTCCACACCCAGAAATGGAGCCGCGAGAAGGCGACCGACTATCTCGTCGAGACCACCGGCTTCGCCCGCCCGCGCTCGCAGCGCGAGGTCGAGCGCTATTGCACCCAGATCGGCCAGGCGTGCAGCTACAAGGTCGGCCACATGGCGTGGACGCGGGCGCGGGCCAAGGCGGAGAAGGCGCTGGGCAGCCGCTTCGACCTCAAGCGCTTCCACGAGGTGCTCAAGGACGGCGCGATGCCGCTCACCATCCTCGAGCGCCGCATCGCCGAGCGGACGCGGCAGGGGTGACGGGCGGAAGGGGCGAGAGGAAAGATCGTCACCCCGGACTTGATCCGGGGTCCACCTTTTCCTCGAGGCCGTTGCAACAGAAGGTGGATGCCGGATCAAGTCCGGCATGACGGTTAGCCCTTCGGCTTCGGCCCTCGTCCGCCGCCCGGCCGACCGCCACTGCCACCCGGACGACCGCCGCCGGGGCCGGTGCGCGGGCCGCCCGGGCCGGTGCGGG
>JBJMTY010000170.1:0-10748 GCA_045811445.1 Allosphingosinicella sp.
ACGCCGTCCGCGTCTATGGGGCAGCCGGTGAACAAGACCCTCATTCATTTATTGTGACCCAAGTTGTAGGTGGGGTCAAGGTAATTGATAATTTTTATCCTAATGAGAGAAACATTAATTTTCCTGATGACCCATATTATCAAGACCCAAGTGACAAGAAACTGGTTCCAGTGACGGAACACTATCTCTCAATACTTCCGTTGCAGTTTCAAAACCCTACTGAAGTTTTTGTATTTCATTTCAATCCTGCCGTCGCTCTCAACACGACTGTTCGGTCTGTCGGGGACGAGATCAGATCCTACGTGCATGCGAGCGGCGCAGCAGCGGCTTTGTCGGCGCCCGCTGATGGCGCGGCGGCAACGTTCGCGGTGCAGGAAGCGATTGTCCCGAGCATATTCGTCGAAACGGGTAGCGAAGACGAGGCGAACACGTTTCTCCTGTCGGTGAGCGGCGCCGAACTGTTGATCTCCAGGGGTGACGCTGATCCGGTTCCTTTCTCGATAAGCGGCTACGATGAATTGACGGTCGAAGGTGGGAGCTTCGGTGACAGCCTGGTCATCCCGGATCTGTCCGGCACGGCCCTCGCCGGGCACGTCGTCTATTTCGAGGGTTTCGAAGGTGACGATCTCGTCGACGCGACTGCGGGCGGTGTTGCGCTCATCGCCTATGGCGACGAAGGCAGCGACACCCTCATCGGAGGAGCCACCGATGATTCGCTCAACGGAGGTGCGGATAACGATCAACTGGCCGGCGGGGCCGGGAACGACCTGCTCGACGGAGGCGCCGGCGCGGATACGATGATCGGAGGCGTTGGCGACGACGTCTACATCGTCGATGCGCTTGCGGACGTGGTAACCGAGAATCCCAGCGAAGGTGTCGCCGACGAGGTTCGCACCAGCGTTTTCGGCTACGTCCTTCCCGCCGATGTCGAGAAGCTGACCTACACCGGCTCCGGCGCGAGCGACCTGCGCGGCAATGCGGGGGACAACGTCCTCGTCGGCGCATCAGGCAACGACTTCCTCCGCCTCCAGGACGGCGGCGCCGACGTCGCCAACGGAGGTGACGGCAACGACGCCGTCTATTTCGGCGCGGCGTTCACCGCCGCCGATAAAGTGGACGGCGGCGCGGGCAAGGACGTCGTCGCGCTGCAGGGCGATTATTCGGCCGGCGTCACGCTCGGCGCCGACAGCCTCGTCAACGTCGAGACGCTGGCCATCCTCACCCACTCCGACGCCCGCTTCGGCGGCGGCAGCGCCTCCCCCTTCAGCTACAATGTGACCGTCGTCGACGCCACCGTAGCGGCGGGGACGCAACTCCTCGTCAACGCCTCCACGCTTGAAGCCGGGGAGAACCTCACCTTCGACGGACACCTCGAGACCGACGGCAGCTTCTTCATCTACGGCGGCAAGGGCATCGACGCTCTCACGGGCGGCTCCGGAGTGGATGTCTTCTTCTTCGCCGAGGACGGGCGATTCGCGCCTAGCGATCACATCGATGGCGGGGCAGGCAACGACATCCTCGTCCTGCGCGGCAATTACGCCCTGACGCTGACCGCCGGCTCGATCGTCAACGTCGAGACGGTGACCTTGATGTCCGGCACGGACGCCCGCTTCTACGGAGCTGGGACCGACTTCAACTACGTGATCGCGACCGACGACAGCACGGTGGCGGCGGGCGCCACAATGACGTTCAACGGCGGCGGCCTGCGCGCCACCGAGACGCTCCACTTCGACGGCTCGGCGGAGACGAACGGCGCCTTCCGCGTCTTCGGCGGAGCCGGCGCCGACACGATCACGGGCGGTGGCGGCGCCGACCTGATCTTCGGCGGGCTCGGCGCCGACCTGCTGAAGGGCGGCGGCGGTGCGGATGTCTTCCGCTACCAGGGCACCGGTGAGTCCACCGCCTCAGCGATGGACAAGATCCTCGATTTCACAAGCGGCGACCATATCGACATGAGCCGGGCCGGCCACTTCGCCTTCATCGGCTCAGCCGCATTCGGGGGCCATGCCGGCGAGCTTCGGGTCGAGAACAGCTCCGGCAACGTCTGGCTCGTCCAGGGCGATGCCGACGGAGACGGAAGGGCCGATTTCGTCCTGCAGGTGACGGTCGCCGACGGCCACGCTCTCGCCGGTGCCGACTTCCTTTTGTGAGAAGCCGGTAAAGCAAGCGCACATTCACCCGCCCCGCCCAAAGATTGCACTCACCCCCCGAAACCCTATTTAGGGGTCAACGACACTCGAGCGGTACCGCCTGGGCGCGCCCTTTCCTCCTTGGGCCCCCATGAAAGTACCACTTTCATGGGAAGCGAGCATGAGCGAACCCAACCCGTCCCCCAAGGACCCCAACGGCACCAATCCCTGGATGAAGTCACTGTTCATCTGGGCCGGGATCCTGCTCGCGCTCATCCTGTTCGTGCAGATCGTCGACGGCGGCGCGCGCGGGGCGGGGCAGGGGGCGATCGCTTATTCCGAGTTCCTCTCGAAGGTCGACGAGGGCTCGGTCGCCGACGTCGCGATCGGCAAGGAGGTGGTGACCGGCCACCTCGCCAACGGCGAGGCGTTCAAGGCCAACGCCATCTCCGACCCGCAGCTCGCCGAGCGGCTGCGCGCCCATGGGGTCAAATTCTCCGGCCAGCCCGAGCCGCAGGCCTCGATCTGGCTCTACCTCCTGATGAATTCCCTCCCCTTCCTGCTGATCCTCGGCATCGCCTTCTTCGTGATGCGCCAGATGCAGAAGAATGCCGGCTCGGGCGCGATGGGCTTCGGCAAGTCGAAGGCGCGCCTCCTGACCGAGAAGCAGGGCCGGGTGACGTTCGACGACGTCGCCGGCATCGACGAGGCGCGCGAGGAATTGCAGGAGATCGTCGATTTCCTCAAGGACCCGACCAAGTTCGCGCGGCTGGGCGGCAAGATCCCCAAGGGCGCTTTGCTGGTCGGCCCTCCCGGCACCGGCAAGACTTTGCTGGCGCGCGCCATCGCCGGCGAGGCCAACGTGCCCTTCTTCACCATCTCGGGCTCCGATTTCGTCGAGATGTTCGTCGGCGTCGGCGCGTCGCGCGTCCGCGACATGTTCGCCGACGCCAAGAAGAGCGCGCCCTGCATCGTCTTCATCGACGAGATCGACGCGGTCGGGCGGCATCGCGGCGCGGGCCTGGGCAACGGCAATGACGAGCGCGAGCAGACCTTGAACCAGCTCCTCGTCGAGATGGACGGCTTCGAGGCCAATGAGGGCATCATCATCATCGCCGCCACCAACCGCCCCGACGTGCTCGATCCGGCTTTGCTGCGCCCCGGCCGCTTCGATCGCCAGGTCGTCGTCCCCCGCCCCGACATCGAGGGGCGCGAGAAGATCCTCGCCGTCCACATGAAGAAGGTGCCGCTCGCCCCCGACGTCGATCCGCGCACCATCGCGCGCGGCACGCCCGGTTTCTCCGGCGCCGATCTCGCCAATCTCGTCAACGAGGCCGCTTTGCTCGCCGCCCGCATGGGCAAGCGCCTCGTCGCGATGAAAGAGTTCGAGCTCGCCAAAGACAAGGTCATGATGGGCGCCGAGCGCAAATCGATGGTGATGACCGAGGACGAGAAGAAGGCGACCGCCTATCACGAGGCCGGCCACGCTCTGGTCTCGCTCCACGTCCCCGGCTGCGATCCGCTGCACAAGGTGACGATCATCCCGCGCGGGCGGGCGCTGGGCGTCACCTGGAACCTGCCCGAGCGCGACCGTTATTCGATGTCGATGAAGCAGATGAAGGCGCGGCTGGCGCTGGCCTTCGGCGGGCGCATCGCCGAGCAGCTCATCTACGGCGTCGACGAGCTCAACACCGGCGCGTCGAACGACATCCAGCAGGCCACCGACATGGCCCGCGCCATGGTCATGGAATATGGCATGTCGAACAAATTGGGCTGGCTGCGCTACCGCGACAATCAGGAGGAAGTGTTCCTCGGCCACAGCGTCGCGCGCAGCCAGAGCGTGTCGGAGCAGACCGCCCAGCTCATCGACCAAGAGGTCCGCCGCCTGATCGAGGAAGCCGAAGGCGTCGCCCGCGGCGTCCTCACCGAGCATATCGACGAGCTGCACCGGCTCGCCGAGGCGCTGCTCGAATATGAGACGCTGAGCGGCGAGGAAGCCAAGAAGGCGATCCGCGGCGAGGATATCGGCCGGCCCGATCCGGGCGCGCGCAATCCGATCCTCCCCGTCGCCGGCTCGTCCATCCCCAGCACCCGGCGCCCGCGCGGCGGCGGCATCGGCGGGCCCGCGCCGCAAGGCGCCTGAACGCCGTTCAAAAGGGCTTTCAAGGGGCGTTCAAGCCGCGTTCACCCGCCCGCTTCTTCCTTCGGCCGTCCGGCAAGGGAGAGTGGGGAATGAAGAAGCTGATCCTGGCGGCCGTTCTGGTCGCGGCGCCGCTCGCCGCCGCGTCGGCGATGCCCGTCTCGACCTTTCTCCAGAAAGCGGACGCGCTCGAGGCCAAGGGGATGATGGCGCTGTTCGCGAGCGACTATGGCTTGCTAAAGAAGGAAGTCACCGACGCCAGCGGGCAATTGCGCGCCGAGCGCCTCGCCGCCCGCGCCGCCGGCCGCCGCCCCGCTTATTGCCCGCCCGAGCAGCAAGGCAGCCTCGACAGCCGCGATCTGCTCGCCGCCTTCCGCGCCATCCCACCCGCGCTCGCGGCCCGCACCCAGGTGAAGGACGCGCTGCGCGCTCTTCTCGCCCGCAAATATCCCTGCCCGGCCTAGGGTCCCTAAGGCCTCAGCCCAGCACGCCGAGCGCGACCAGCAGCAGCAGGAACAAGGCGAGCGCCCAGGTCGCGAACAGGAGCAAGGCGGCGGTGCGCCACGCCGCGCCGATCCGGCTCACCCGATAGGCGCCGCGCAATTGCCGATAGATGTGCAAGGGCGGCACCGCGAAGGTCAGCAGGCCGAGCAAGGCGGCCGGGATCCCGACGGCTCTCATCAGCACGATCGCCACCAGCGCCAGGCTCATGAAGGCGATCGAATAGGTCACGAAGATGAGGTGGTCGTAGGCCTTGTACTGGCGCCGGTAATGGCCGCGATGCAGGAACAGCAGCCATAGGAAGGGCACGGAGATCGGGATCAGCGCCCACGACAGCTTGTAGGCGTTGGACTGCAGCTTGTAGAGCATCAGCGAGGGATTCTGGCCGGCCTTGGCAATGGGCTTGCGCAGCCAGGCCGGCACGTCGTCGGAGATGCGCACCGCGCTGCCTTGCACCAGGCCCCTTTCCTCCATCGTCTCGATCAGCGCCAGCTGCTCGCGGGCGATCTTGAGCCGGCTGTCGATCGCGTCCGTCGGCTTGTGCGCCGCCGCCGCCGCCGCGCGCTCCTTTTCCATCCTGGCGATCGCCGCCTGGTCGAGCCGCACTTCCTCCGCCAGGCCCTTTTTCACGCCGGGCCGGTCGACTTCGAGGCCGCCCCCGAACGCGCTGAAGATGGCGAACATCAGGAACACCGAGAACAGGAACAAGGCGAGCGGCGACACGAACTTGGCGCGTTCGCCCTGGATGTAGCGTCGGGTCAGCTCCCCCGGCCGCCAGGCGAGCAGAGGCAATGTGCGCCAGATCTTGCCGTCGAGGTGGAGGACGCCGTGGGCGAGGTCGTGCCACCAGGCGGCGACGCTGCGGTGGACGTGCGCGGCCTGGCCGCATTGGTGGCAATGCGGGCCGATCAAGGCCGTGCCGCAATTGAGGCAGGCGCCTTCGCCCGCGCCGTGCGCTTCGCCCGCCGCCGGCTCGGCCGCGCGCGCCGCCAGCCCGCCCGTCACCGCGTCGCCGACCGCTTCGAGACCCCCCGGTTCCATGGCGCAAACCATGGCCGAACCCTCGCCGCGCGTCGAGAGCCTATGCTTGCTTCGCTTGTATACAAAAGCTATGATGCGGCGCATGTCGAAATCGCACGTCATCACCGCCCGCATCGACGACGAGACGCTCGCCGGCCTCAACCGCATGGCACAATATCATGACCGGTCCCGCGCCTGGCTCGTGGCGAAAGCGGTCGAGCGATATGTGAGGGAGGAGACGGAATTCTTCGCCTTAATTCAGGCGGGCGAGGATAGCTTCAATCGCGGCGACTATATCACCCATGAAGAGCTCGTTGCGGAGCTGGACGCGCGCTACAAGGATCATAAAGCGAAGCGCGCCGCTTGAAGCTGGTCTGGTCCCGCGATGCCACCCGCGATCTCTACGCTATCCTGGAATATTATGAGCAGCTCGAGATAGCGGTCGCGGCGCGCATGGCGGAGGCGATCAAGGCCGAGCCGCGCCGGCTGCTGGATTACCCCCAGATGGGGACGCCGACGCGGCGGCGGGGAACCCGGAAGTGGCCGGTGCGGGGAACGCCGTTCCGGCTTTACTATTCCATCGAAGGAGACACGTTGGTCGTCCAGCGCGTAGTCCACTCCGCCATGGACGAAGCGTGAGGCTGGGAACCCGCACCGGCCTTCTCGGCGGCTCGTTCAACCCGGCGCATGGCGGGCACCGGCGGATCAGCGCCGCCGCCATCGACGCGCTCGGCCTCGACGAAGTCTGGTGGCTGGTCTCGCCCGGCAATCCGCTGAAGGATCCGGCCGGGATGGCGCCGCTCGCCGCGCGCTTCGCCTCGGCCGAGCGGGCGGCGCGGCGCCTGCCGATCCGCGTCACCGCCATCGAGCGCGACCTGGGCAGCCCCTATACGGTCGACACTGTGCGCGCGCTCCTGCGCCTTTACCCCCGCCGCCGCTTCGTCTGGATCATGGGCGCCGACAATCTCGTCCAGTTCCACCGCTGGCGGCAATGGCGCGCCATCGCCCGTCTCATCCCGATTGCGGTCGTTTCGCGTCCGGGATATGGTGGCCTCGCCCACGCGGCTCGCGCGATGGGCTGGCTGCGGCGCTACGTCCGGCCCGCAGCCGGGTCCCGCCAGTGGACGGAGTGGAGATTGCCGGCGCTCGTGCTGCTCACATTGCCGCTCGACCCGACCTCCTCGACCGCCCTGCGCGCCGCGGCGCCCGATTGGCACCAAAGCAAGCAACGTTCGTTCAACCCCAGGAGCCGGCGCGACGGCGTAACGCGCCGGCCTGTAACCTAAGGAGGCACATTGCCCGCCACCCACAAGGCTCCGCGCACCGCCGGAGCGGACGATCAGGTCGAGGCCCTGCATGATCTCGTGCTTCGATCGCTGGACGACGACCAGGCCCAGGACGTCGTATCCATTCCCCTCACGGGCAAGTCGAACATCGCCGACCATATGGTGATCGCCTCCGGGCGCTCGACCCGCCAGGTCGCGTCGATGGCGCAGAAGCTCACCGAGCGGATCAAGCAGGAGCTCGGCCGGACCGTCCGGATCGAGGGGCTGCCGGTCGCCGACTGGGTGCTGATCGACGCCGAGGACGTCATCGTCCACATCTTCCGCCCGGAAGTGCGCAGCTTCTACAATCTCGAGCGGATGTGGAGCTTCGAGGAAAGCGCGGCTTCGGCGGCGCATTGACGCCGCACCCGCGATGCTCCTCCACATCGTCGCGCGCGGGAAGATCGGGCGCGGGCCCGAGGCCGAGCTGGTCGAGCGCTATCTGAAGCGGCTCGCCTGGCCAACCAGGCTCACCGAGCTGCCCGAAAGCGGCGGCCGCCTGCCGCCGCCGGCCGAGCATGGCGTCACCATCCTCCTCGACGAGAAAGGCGAGACGCTGGGCAGCCTCGACTTCGCCCGCCGACTCGAGCGGTGGCGCGACGAGGGCCGGCGCGAGGCGCGCTTCCTGATCGGCGGCGCCGACGGCTTCGGCGAGGCCGAGCGCGCCTCCGCCGATCTGCTGCTCGCCTTCGGCAAGGCGACCTGGCCGCACCTCCTCGCCCGGGCGATGCTGGCCGAGCAATTGTGGCGCGCCACCTCTATCCTTGCGAACCACCCCTATCATCGGGAAGGATGATCCGGTGCGCCGCCTCCTTGCCCTCCTCCTCGCTTTGTCCGGCAGCCTCGCTTTCGCCCAGGCGGCGGCACCGTCCGGCGGAGGGTCTGGGCCCGGCGAGCTCGCCCGCGCCCGCCAGGAAGCCGAGCAGGCGCGCCTGCGCTCCGAGCGGCTCGAAGCGCAGGCCGCGCGGGCGACCGGAGAGGCCGAGAAGGCGCGGGCCGGCTCGGCCGCTCTGGCCGCGCGCATCGAGGCGGCGGAAGCCGACATCACCGCTTCGGAAACCCGCATCCGGCTCGTCGAGCGCCTGCGCGCCGAGCAGCGCGCCCGCCTCGCCGAGCAGCAGGCGCCGCTGGTCCGCCTCACCGCCGCGCTGCAGACCATGGCGCGCCGCCCCGCCGCCCTCGCCCTCGTCCAGCCCGGCTCGGTCGACGAAGTGGTCCACGTCCGCGCCCTGCTCGCCTCGACTTTGCCCGAGATCCGGGCGCGGACCGCCGGCCTGCGCGCCGAGCTCGCCCGCGGCGAGGCGCTGCGCAAGGAAGCCGGGCTCGCCGTCGCGGCCTTGCGCGCGGGGCGGGCCGACCTTGCCCGCCGCCGCGTCGCCCTCGCCCGCTTCGAGGCCCAGGCGCGCAGCCGCTCGCAGGGCCTGATGCAGTCCGCGCTCGACGAATCCGACCGCGCCTTGGCGTTCGGCGAGCGCGCCCGCGATCTCGACGCCCTGCAGGGCACCCGCGCCTTCCAGCAGGCCCTCGCCGCCCGCCTCTCGGCGCTGCCCCCGCCCCCGCTGCGCCCGGTGAACCCGCCCGCCCCGGCGCCTCCCGGCCCGTGGATGCTCCCCCTCGTTGGCCGCGTCGCCGGCGGCGCGGGCGAGCTGTCGGAAGCCGGCGTCCACGCCCGCGGCCTCACCGTCAACGCCGCCGCCGGCACCCCGGTCGTCGCCCCCGCCGCCGGCCGAATCGTCTACGCCCGGCCGTTCCGCTCGTGGGGAATCGTAATCATCCTCGATCATGGCGGCGGCTGGACCAGCACCATCACCAACCTCGCCGCGCTCGCCGTCAAGCCCGGCGACCGGGTCGCGCGCGGCGCGCCGCTCGGCAGGACGGCGGCCGGCCCCGTCTCGGTCGAGCTGCGCCGCGGCGGCCAGCCCGTCGCCATCGCCGACCTCCTCTGAGCCTCCTCTGAGCGCCGTTCACCCGCGGTTGCTTTTCGGCGCCTAGAAAAGCGGGTAAAGCGCGTCTCGAACCCCTCTTGCAGGAAACATGATGGCCTCGTCCAACCTCCTCCGCTCGCTCGGCCTCGTCACCGCCGTCGCGATCATCCCCGCCGCCACCGCCGCCTTCGCCGCGGTCGACGCCGGCACCTATCGCGAGCTCGACCAGTTCATGGCCGTGTTCCAGAAGGTCCGCGCCGATTATGTCGACCAGGTCGACGACAAGACGCTGATCCGCGGCGCGATCGACGGCATGCTGAACAGCCTCGATCCGCACAGCTCCTATCTCGACGAGCGCGGCTACCAGTCGCTGATGACGACCACCGAGGGCGAATATGGCGGCCTCGGCCTCAACGTCACGATGGAGGACGGCATCGTCAAGGTCGTCGCCCCCATCGAGGATTCGCCGGCCGCCAAGGCGGGGCTGAAGGCGGGCGACTACATCACCCATCTGAACGGCAAGCTGATCTACGGCGGCACGCTCGACGAAGCGGTCGATTCGATGCGCGGCGCGCCGGGCACGCCCATTCGCCTCACCATCCTGCGCGTCGGCCGCGACCGGCCGTTCGACGTCAGCGTCACCCGCGCCAAGATCGAGCTGCCCGCCGTCAAATGGCAGGTGAAGGACAATGTCGGCATCATCAACGTCAACACGTTCAGCCGGACGACGACGCAGGAGGCGCTCGCCGCCATCGCCAGCATCAGGAAGTCGCTGGGCCACGCGCCGACCGGCTACATCGTCGACCTGCGCTCCAATCCGGGCGGCCTGCTCGACCAGGCGGTCGGCCTCTCCGACGTGTTCCTCGAGCGCGGCGAGGTGGTCAGCCAGCGCGGGCGCGGCAAGGGCGACATCGAGCGCTATTACGCCCAGGCGGGCGACGCCACCTTGGGCGCGCCGATCATCGTCCTCGTCGACGCCGGCTCGGCCTCGGCCGCCGAGATCGTCGCCGCGGCGCTGCAGGACCATCACCGCGCGCTGCTGATGGGCGAGAAGACCTTCGGCAAGGGCTCGGTGCAGACCCTGCTGCCGCTCAGCGACAAGACCGCCCTGAGGCTCACCACCGCCCGCTATTACACGCCCTCGGGCCGCTCGGTGCAGGAAGGCGGCATCACCCCGGACATCGAGGTGCCGCAGCTCTCCGATCCCGATTACAAGAGCCGCCCGCGCCTGCGCGAAGCCGATCTGCGCCGCCACCTCATCAACGAGCTGGCGGTCAAGGACGACGTGATCGAGGACGACGGCAAGCCCGATCCCCGCTTCGTCGCCACGCCCGAGGATCTCAAGAAGAAGGGGATCGACGACTTCCAGCTCTATTACGCGATCCAGGCCCTCAACCGCCTCGCCCGCCCCGCCCCCGCCGCGGTCGCCGGCGGCGCCGGCGGCAAGACCGGCAAGCGCTGAGGATGCTATTAGTGCCTCCCCGCCGCAGGTGGGGAGGGGGACCACCCGAAGGGTGGTGGAGGGGTGACAGGTCGATGTCTAATCGTTTCCCGCGAGAACCTCTGAGTCCGCGACGTTTACCCCTCCACCACCTTTCAGGTGGTCCCCCTCCCCATCGCTGCGCGATAGGGAGGATTAAAGGGGACATGGCTGATGCGAATCGTGGCTGTCATTGGGTGCTTGGCTCTCATTCTCCTCGCGCCATCC